>JAHEEX010000061.1 GCA_024640465.1 Sphingobacteriales bacterium
AGAAACACAAACCAGTAATGTGCCGAAGTTGGAAAATATTTTTTGGGACACTACATGGAAGGATAAAAATCTTGGATCGGTTACCCAGGCCGGGTTGATCAATAACCTCAATGATGGCATGGCCTGGGGCATTTTACCCATTTTGCTGGCATCAAAAGGTTTTTCGATTGCTGAAATAGGTGTCGTTGCCGCCGTGTATCCCGCAGTTTGGGGCATCGGGCAATTGTTTACCGGGAAGATGGCCGACTTCTTTTGTAAAAAGGATATGCTCTACACCGGAATGCTGCTCCAGGCCCTTGCTTTATTGGCACTGGTCTGGGCCAATTCTATGTTTCATTTTGTTTTATTATCCTCCGTTTTAGGATGGGGCACGGCCATGGTATATCCTACTTTCCTGGCTACTGTAGCAGAAAACACAAACCCGCAGGACAGGGCAAAAAGCATTGGCATTTTCCGGCTCTGGAGAGATATGGGCTATGCCATTGGTGCTATACTCACGGGGATCATTGCGGACATGATCAGTCTGAATGCAGCCATTATTTTTATTGGCCTGCTCACACTGGTAGCTGCAGTTATCATTCAATACAGGATGAAATGCAGGATCAGCGGGGGCGTTAAATTTTTGAACTGGTTATCACATAAAAAAATAAAAGATGCAGGGTCAAAACAAACAGGGGTGCTTTACAGTCAATGAGCTTCGTCAGGTGATGAAGCAGTCGCCTGAAAACCTGCTTATCGTAGACGTGAGAAAGCCGGAAGAATTTGCAGAACAGCATATTCCCGGGGCTATTAATATTCCTTTAATTGAGTTGGCTGGTCGTGTAAAAGAACTTGAGGGCAAGGAAAAGATTATTACGGTTTGCACAAAAGGCGGCGGCCGCTCGGAAGAAGGAGCTATTTTTTTAGACATGAAAGGAGTTAAAGGTGCACGTTTTCTCTGTGGAGGTACAATGGCCTGGTATCAAGTCAACAAAAAATAAAATTCATTAACCGCCAGGACGCCATGAATACAATATGCTGGCTGTTACTTTCGATTTTCGATTTTTGACTTTCGATTTTCCCCAGTTTCCCCACATTGTCTTTTAGTATCCCTTTTGCCTCCCTGTTTTTCGTAACTTGCGTCCATGCAGGCATACCTTGACTTATTGCAACATATTATCGATAAAGGCACGGAAAAAAGTGACCGTACCGGCACCGGTACCACCAGTGTTTTTGGCTACCAGATGCGATTCCCATTGTCTGAAGGATTTCCATTGGTAACCACTAAAAAAGTGCACCTCCGCAGCATCATCCACGAATTGCTCTGGTTCCTTAAGGGTGAAACAAATATTCGCTACCTGAAAGAAAACGGCGTAAGTATATGGGATGAATGGGCCGATGAAAATGGTGAACTGGGTCCGGTGTATGGCAAACAATGGCGTTCCTGGGAAGGAGCTGATGGTAAAGTAACCGACCAGGTAACTGAGCTTATTCAACAAATCAAAAAGAATCCGGACAGCCGTCGATTAATAATCAGTGCATGGAATGTGGCAGATCTTTCAAAGATGGCTCTCATGCCCTGTCATACATTATTTCAGTTTTATGTTGCTGATGGAAAATTGTCCTGTCAGTTGTACCAGCGTTCTGCAGATGTATTCCTGGGTGTGCCCTTTAATATTGCATCCTATGCATTGCTGACATTGATGGTGGCGCAGGTATGCGATCTGGAGCCGGGGGATTTTGTGCATACGTTTGGCGATGTGCATTTGTACAGTAATCATATGGAACAGGCGAGACTGCAATTGACAAGAAAGCCTTATCCGTTACCGGTTATGAAACTTAACCCGGAGATTAAAGATATTTTTGGGTTCCATATTGAAGACTTTACTTTGGAGAATTATGTATGTCATCCAGCTATAAAAGCGCCGGTGGCGGTTTAGAAACAGTCAATATGAAATAAGGAATAAGAAATAAGGAATAAGGAAGTTGAGGCAGGAAGCAAGATTAAAATTAACGATTCGTTCGCTTTAGCAGGTTGTCGTAAAATCAATAGTTTAACCTAAGATAGATAACCTATGGTTTTATAGAGATCTTACTATAGTAATTTCGGCATTTACTTAGGCATTCACCTACTACTTCCTTATTCCTTATTTCTAATTCCTTATTTCCTGTTTGTTTTTAGCTGTTTCAATACTTTTCAGAAAAATGGCCATTAGTTCATTTGATTCAGCTAAAGTTGATTCAACTATTGGATGATTAATGATGGGCTTTCCCTTGATTATTTTAAGATTTACGCGTGTTTCTCTGATTTCTTTTAGTACCAATTTTATTTTATGTAAAAAATCGGCTTTTGATTCTGCCGCCTGCGCTTCTCCATATATTAAAGCACTAGCAGTAGAACTTTTGGACAGTTGGTACTCCAGATTATTTCCAACCTTGGTATTGGGTAGTAAATCACAAATATCCAAACATGCACAGGAGAATTTTATCAATCTATCCTCCAGGTCATATTTCTTATTCATTTTGTCATATTAAATTTCACATAAATATCTACTTTAGTTTTATAAAATTGTTGTTAATAACAGGTTCGTACTTTGGTTTTTTCCCATGATTAAACCGTTTTTTTAACTGATCGCCCCAAGTATTCTACACATTTACTCACACTTTTTCACTAACTTCCTCATTCCTTATTCCTTATTTCTTATTCCTTATTTTCATGATTATTTCGCTCATTTTAGCAGCATCCACCAACAACGCCATAGGCAAACAAAACGCCTTGCTCTGGCACCTGCCCAATGATTTGAAATTTTTTAAGAACACCACCTGGGGGATGCCGGTTATAATGGGGCGGAAGACGTATGAATCCATTGCCGGTGAACCATTGCCTGGCCGTTTCAATATCATCATAACACGCAGAAATGATTTTAATCCAGGCAGGGACGGCGTGTGGGTGGTGAATACCCTTGAGCAGGCTATTGCAAAAGCTAAAGAGACTAATTGCAAGGAGGTGTTCATTGCAGGCGGGGGAGAGATATATGCTGCGGCATTACCAGTGGCAGACCGCATCTACCTGACAAGGGTACACGCCAATTTTCCGGATGCGGAAATTTTCTTTACAAGGTTTAATGAAAATGAATGGACCTTAGTTTCAAATCTTGATTTTTCAGCAGATGAAAAACATCCATATGATTATAGTTTCCAGGTTTGGGAACGATGATTGATATCCGACCCGCACATTATTAAGCGTTAGCCCATCATAATAAAGAGATCATTATTTTTGCTGCTTGTATAATTTATTTACACTTTCTTCGAAATACATTTATTATCTCTTTACCGCATCAAACGGCAAAGGGCATGGCATACATTCTCCTTTTGTTTTTGATTTTGTCATCAATGTGTTAAATGCAAGGAGTCACCCTGAAGTGTTCAGGAAAATTGAAAAACTTAGAGCCTCTCTTTTAAAAAATAATGAAACGATTCCAGTAACAGATTTTGGAGCTGGTTCTGCACTTGATCCTCACAGCGAAAGAAAGATCTCCGATATTGCCCGCCATGCAGCAAAACCAGCCAAATACGGCAGGTTACTCTATAGGCTTGCTGATCATTATCAATGCAGGGAAATTCTCGAGCTGGGAACTTCTTTGGGATTAAGCACTGCGTATCTGGCATCACCCCCTTTGGTAATGAAAATTACCACCCTCGAAGGAGCTGAATTGATAGCAGCGAGGGCAAAGCAAAACCTGGAAAGTTTATCTCTTCCCACGGTACAAATTATTACCGGGAATTTTGACAATACACTGGCCCTTTCACTCGAAAAGAATCCCAAACCCGATTTGGTTTTTTTTGATGGCAATCACCGTAAAGAGCCAACCCTGCGCTATTTCAGGCAATGCCTGTCAACAGCTGATGAAAATTCCATATTTGTTTTTGATGATATACATTGGAGTGCAGAAATGGAGGAAGCCTGGCAGGAGATTTGTAAAACGGAGGCAGTAACATGCAGTATTGACCTGTTTTTTGTTGGGATTGTATTTTTTAGGAAGGATTTCAGGGAAAAACAGGCATTTACCATACGTTACTAAACTGTGTATTTCTACTTCTTCGCCATTTTTTATTTTTAGTACCTTCGCCCAAACCCGAAAATTACCACATGATTATAGGTGTGCTGAAAGAACCTGTACCCGAAACCCGGGTCTCGTTATTAGCGGAAGCCGTATCCGCACTTACTAAAAAGGGATGGGAAGTATGGGTTGAACCCGGAGCGGGTGTCAACGCCTTTTGTACTGATGAAGCCTATGTGCAGGCAGGAGCCTCACTAAAAGCCATACCCGAGATCTTATCCGGAGCCAATATCGTGTTATCCATTCACCAACCTGCGCAGCCGCCTGCATCGGGGGCGGTCCTTATTGGGATGTACCAGGCTTTGCTGAATAAAGAAAAAATGGAAGCATGGTCGGCAGCCGGAGTTACCGTATTTAGTATGGAGCTATTGCCTCGAACTACCCGAGCTCAAACGATGGATATTCTGAGCAGCCAGGCCAATATTGCTGGCTATAAAGCAGTCTTGCTTGCAGCAAATACATATGGTCGTTATTTTCCCATGTTCATGACCGCCGCGGGAAGTATCGCTCCCGCAAAAGTGCTGATACTTGGGGCCGGTGTGGCAGGCCTCCAGGCCATTGCCACGGCGCGTCGCCTGGGTGCAGTGGTGGAGGTTTTTGATACAAGGCCAGCAGTGAAAGAAGAAGTGATGAGCCTTGGAGCGAAGTTTGTGGAAGTAGAGGGAGCTGCAGATCCATCGAGTGCTGGCGGATATGCAGTTGAGCAGACAGAAGAATACAAACAGAAGCAACAGGCACGAATAGCCGAAAGTGTGGCAAAGTCGGATATTATAATAACCACAGCCCAGATTCCGGGTAAAAAAGCGCCGATCCTGATCACTTCATCCATGCTGGATTCCATGCGGACAGGCTCAGTGATCATCGACCTGGCGGCTGCAACAGGGGGAAATACACCGGAAACAAAAAACAATGAAACCGTGGTTTATAAAGGAGTAACAATTGTAGGTAACAGTAACCTTCCTGCAACCATGCCTTCTGATGCCAGCAAGCTTTATGGAAAGAATATCATGAATTTCATGCAGCTGATCGTGGATAAAGAAGGGAAGTTGAATATTAACCTGGAGGATGATTTGGTAAAAGGTTCATTGGCTGTAAAGTAAATACATTCACTGCAAAGAAGAAAGTCACAAAGAATAGTATATGAATAATATGTTACAATGGATCAGTGAACATCAGCAAATGATCTATATCGTGATCCTGATGATATTTGTCGGCATTGAAGTGATAGGTCATGTGCCGAGTGTATTGCATACGCCTTTGATGAGCGGGGCCAATGCGATACACGGGGTGGTGATCATCGGGGCAATTATCGTTATGGGTAAAGCGGAAGACCATAATTACCTGGCTATTGTTCTTGGTTTCCTGGCAGTTGTACTGGGAACACTGAATGTAGTAGGCGGATTTGTGGTAACTGACCGTATGCTGGAAATGTTTAAAAAGAAAAAATGATGTCGGCCTGCAAATCAGACATTGATTCAATGCTGTTCAATTTGTAAGGCAAAAGAAATTTTATATGGAAGTACATATCCTGACTATTTGTTATCTCATTGCATCAGTAACATTTATCCTGGGCCTGAAAATGTTGTCTAACCCGGCTACTGCCCGAAGGGGAAACCTGGTAGCTGCGGTGGGCATGACCCTGGCCATCCTTGGAACCATTTTTCTGTATAAAGATGATGCAGGTAACCGCCTGCATAATTACGGCTGGATATTTGGCGGACTGCTCATAGGTGCTGTCATAGGTACGCTTGCTGCAAAAAAAGTAAAGATGACTGCGATGCCCGAAATGGTGAGTCTTTTCAATGGAATGGGTGGTGCTTGCGCAGCACTTATTTCTATTGTTGAATTCAACCACCTGACCCATGGATATAACGCTGCTGAATACCCGCAAGAGGGTTTTCAGTTTTTCTCGGGGATTGATAAAACGCAATTACTGATCATCCTTCTTGGATTGATCATTGGATCTATCTCATTTGCAGGAAGTATGATTGCCTGGGGCAAGTTGAACGGAAAAATCAAAGATTTTTCTTTCAAGGGGCAGCATATGCTTAATAATATTCTGATCCTGGTAATATTTGGACTTGCCGCATATATACTGGTTGCCAGCCCGGAAGAAACAATTCTCTATTTTTATGTAATCGTTGCACTTGCCCTCTTCTATGGCGTTTTATTTGTGATGCCTATTGGCGGTGCGGATATGCCGGTGGTTATTTCCCTGCTCAACTCATTTACCGGTGTGGCTGCGGCTTGCGGTGGTTTTCTGTATGATAATAAAGTGATGCTGACGGGTGGTATACTGGTTGGCGCTGCAGGTACTTTGCTCACCATCCTGATGTGTAAAGCGATGAACCGTTCGTTAATGAATGTGCTGATCGGATCATTTGGCGGAAGCACAGCAACCGGTGCTGCGCAACAACAGGCCGGTGGCAGTTATAAAGAGATCACATTGAGTGATGCTGCGATGGTGATGTCTTATGCCAATAAAGTAATGATCGTTCCCGGTTATGGCCTGGCGGTAGCACAGGCGCAGCACGTTTGTCACGAACTGGAAAAGGTACTGGAATCGAAAGGTGTTGAAGTGAAATATGCCATTCATCCGGTAGCGGGACGCATGCCCGGGCATATGAACGTATTGCTGGCTGAGGCTGATGTGAGTTATGAAAAACTGCTGGAGATGGAACAGGCCAATGATGAATTCAAATCAACTGATGTTGTACTGATACTAGGCGCAAACGACGTTGTGAATCCCGCTGCCAAAAACGATCCTGCATCACCAATCTATGGTATGCCAATTCTGGAAGTGGAAGAAGCAAAAACCGTGATTGTTAACAAGCGTAGTATGAAGCCAGGATATGCGGGTATTGAAAACCAGCTCTTCTTCCAGCCGAAAACATCAATGCTTTTTGGTGATGCGAAGAAAGCATTGCAGGATTTACTCGCGGAGATCAAGAATGTCTAAAATGAATCGGAAGTCGGGAGTCATTAGTCGGGAGTCAATAGTCAACAGCCCTTGCCATGGTTCGTGTCCTCACGAACCATCATTACAAATCTAAAATAAGTATTTCTATAAATATTTCCACATGAGACGGATCTCCATTTTATTACTTGTATTTCCTTTTTTACTAAATGCTACCGCTAATGCACAAACGAAAATTGTTGGTTTCAGCGAGGCTGGTACACAGAAAGAACTCGAACTGGAAAAAGCTTTTGATGCCGGTTTGAACCCGGTAAACCAGGATGAATGGTTGAAGTTTTTGTCTTCAAGACCACATCATGTGGGCAGCGCGCAGGGAAAGGCAAATGCCGAATACATGGCGGGGCTTTTCCGCCAGTGGGGTTATAGTGTTGAGATTGCTCAGTATGATGTATTATTTCCCACACCCAAAACCAGGCTGCTGGAATTACAGGGATCAAAGCCGTATAAGGCAAAACTGGATGAGCCAGTTTTACCGGAAGATAAAACATCCGCACAAAAAAGTGAGCAGTTGCCCACCTATAACGCCTTTTCAGCTGACGGCGATGTTACAGCGGAGCTGGTATTTGTAAACCGGGGCATTCCGGCTGATTACGAGGAACTGGAAAGGATGGGTATCAGTGTTAAGGGAAAGATTGTTATTGCCAAGTATGGCGGATCATGGAGGGGAATTAAACCAAAAGTAGCAGCAGAAAACGGCGCTATAGGTTGTATCATTTACTCCGATCCGGAAGATGACGGATATGCTGCCGGTGACGTATACCCGAAAGGACCCTTTCGTCCCGAACAGAGTGCCCAGCGGGGATCTGTGATGGATATGCCCGTTTCACCCGGTGATCCGCTGACACCGGGATATGCATCCACAAAAGACGCAAAAAGAATATCGCGTTCAGAAGCCACCACCATCATGAAGATTCCGGTTCTTCCTATTTCTTATGCGGACGCGCTGCCTTTATTGCAGTCACTCGGCGGACCAGTTGTTCCGGCCAGTTGGAGAGGTGCTTTGCCCATAACATATCACACGGGGCCTTCTATCGCCAAAGTGCACCTGAAACTGGAGTTCAACTGGGACACAAAACCGGCATATAATGTTATTGCTACCATCAGGGGATCAGAATATCCGGATGAATGGATCATCAGGGGCAATCACCATGATGCATGGGTTAATGGTGCGGCAGATCCTTTAAGCGGAATGGTATCGGTGATGGAAGAAGCGCGCATGATCGGAGAACTGGCAAAAAAAGGATATGCCCCAAAGCGTACCATTCTTTTCTGTGGGTGGGATGCAGAAGAGCCGGCCCTGCTGGGTTCTACGGAATGGGTGGAAGATCATGCCGAAGAATTGAAGAGGAAAGCAGTGGCTTATATCAATACAGATGGAAACAGCCGTGGTTTTATTTTCGCTCAGGGCTCTCATAGTTTTGAGCCTTTTTATAATGAAATAATCTCTTCTGTAATCGATCCAAAAGTTGGTGTAAGCATACGTGAGCGCAGGTATGCCAAAATGATGGCCGATGCAGACAGAACGACCCGTACCAAAATGATGGGTAACAGTTACCAGAAATTATCTGCCCTGGGAGCAGGTTCAGATTATTCTCCTTTCATACAGCACCTTGGAATTGCTTCTATGAACCTTGGCTTTGGCGGTGAAGGTTCCGGAGGTGAATATCATTCCATTTATGATTCATATGATTTGTTCACCCGGTTTAAGGACCCTGGCTTCGTATATGGTATACTGTTGTCTAAGACAGCCGGCCGGGTAGTACTTAGGTTGGCCAATGCTTCCGTTTTACCAGTAGATTTTTCCAGTTTTTACCAGACTGTATCAGACTATACTACTGAAGTTAAAACCCTGGCAGACAATATGCGCCTGGAAACAGAGCAGGAAAATCAAATGGTGAAGAACAGGTTGTTTGATGTGGCACTTGATCCTGCTAAAACTTATAAAGCACCTGTTGCCAAAGAACCAGTGCCTTACCTGGATTTCAGCAAACTTGACAATGCATTGGTAGAAATGAAAACCGCTTCTGCATCGTTTAAATCACAGGTGCAGAAGGCAGATCAGTTGTCGGCCGAAAAACTGGTCTCATTAAATGCCATTCTGTATAAAGCGGAACGCAGTTTACTGCAGGAAAAGGGCTTGCCCCGCAGGCCCTGGTACAAGCACCAGATTTACGCACCCGGTTTCTATACCGGTTACGGTGTTAAAACTTTACCCGGTGTAAGGGAAGGGATCGAACAACGCAATTGGCCTGAAACACAGGCATATATTGATTTACTGGCCCAAACCCTTGACAATTATACTGCTGAAATTAAAAAGGCCCTTGCGTTCTTTTAATCTTCGCGGTTAATTTCTTTTTATGATATTACCTGCTTCATTTCTGACATCACTTGAAGGTATTCCCGGATATGACCGGGCGGCATTTGAGAATGTTCATGAAAAAGGACAGCAGGTTACATCCCTTCGGATTAACCCGGAGAAATGGGCTTCCCGGGCAATTGATGAACTAACAGAAGGCTTTACACTTCACCAGGCGAAGGATATTCAGGCATCTCCGATTCCCTGGTGTGCCAATGGGTTTTATTTAAACGAGCGGCCCTCATTCACCTTTGATCCTTATTTGCACGGAGGTGCTTATTATGTTCAGGAAGCTTCCAGCATGTTTATCGGTTATGCGTTGGAGAAAGTATGCGGTGATATGCATGGGCTGAAAGCGCTTGATCTTTGCGCTGCTCCAGGCGGAAAAACAACCTTGCTGGCATCTCTGCATAATATTTCTTTGCTTGTAAGCAATGAACTCATTCGCACCAGGGTACCTGTTCTTTATGAAAATGTGGTGAAATGGGGAGCGCCAAATGTTTTCGTGTCGCAGCAGGATCCGCGCGATTTTCAACGCTTGCCAGGCTTCTTCGATATATTGTTGATTGATGCGCCTTGCAGCGGCAGTGGTTTGTTCCGTCGTGATCCGGATGCCATCAGCGAATGGTCGCCGCAAAATGTGACCCTTTGCAGCCAGCGCCAGCAAAGGATTCTGGCCGATGCCCTGCCTTCATTGAAAGAAGACGGCCTGTTAATTTACTCAACCTGTTCTTTTTCAAAAGAAGAAGACGAACAGATCCTTGACTGGCTGATAAAAGAACATGATTTGGAATCTGTGCGGATCGATGTGCCGTCAAGCTGGAATATTGTGGAAACAGAATCTGAATCTGAGAAAGCCTTTGGGTATCGGTTTTATCCAGACAAAGTGCAAGGAGAGGGTTTCTTTATGGGCTGTCTTCGAAAAAGATCTGGTTACACCGGGGGAGTGATCAATGTTGAAAAATCAGACCTGGCGGGCGCTACAGACAGAAAAGTTTTAAGCGAATGGGTGAAAGATGCAGATTCATTTGCATTTATCCTTAAAAATGAATCTTATATAGCGGTGCCCCATGACCTGTTACCGGATTTTAATACGATCAACAGAAATCTTTCGCTTCGCAAATCAGGCACCAGAATTGGAGATTTGATAAGGGGTAAATTGAACCCTGATCATGAACTGGCAATGAGCCTGATTCTGAATAAAAACATTCCTTCTATTTCCATTAATTACAGCGAGGCAATACGTTATTTACGTAAAGAAACCATTGTTCCTGCGGCAGGTTTGCAGGGTTGGGTTTTGATTATGTATAATAACCTACCACTGGGTTTTCTGAAATGTATGCCTAACCGGGCCAACAATTACTATCCATCGGACTGGCGAATCCGCTCTGAATCACCTTTTAAGCACTAATTTTACGATCAGTCAAAGTTTTTTTTGCAAGTATTTTCCAAATAATATTGTAGTAGAACAAACTATACTGAACAATTTTAAAGTTGTATTTTTATCCTGGAATAGGATCGTGCTTTAATGGCCGTTATTTTTCTGAAAACCAAGCCGCATGAAGAAATGTTTTTTATTTGTTTTTAGTTTGATGTTGATGGGATTGGCCATAGCCCAGCAAAAGCCCATGATCATTCAGCAGGAAGGAGGAAAATTATTCCTGCGTCATTCCGTAGCGCCTAAAGAAAACTGGTATAGTATTGGCCGTATATATAATGCCAGTCCAAAGGAAATGGCTCCTTTTAATAACACTTCGATTGATAAAGGATTGGCTATTGGCCAGTCTCTAAAGATTCCACTCACTACTACAAATTTTCTGCAATCAGGGCAACCCGCTTCAGATGAAGTTCTTGTGCCATTATATCATACCGTTCATGATAAAGATAATCTTTATCGAATCGGGCAGATGTATAACAAAGTTCCACCGGAGCAGATAAAGTCATGGAATAAGTTATCTGGTGAAGAATTGACAAATGGCAGGAACCTGATCGTGGGTTATCTGAAAGTGAAAAAAGAATTGTCACCGCTGGCAAAGGGTGGACAAACAGTAGCGCCACCACCAGCTGTTGTGAAAACAGAAACTAAGCCGGTTGATAAACCAGCGGGAACTGAAGTAAAGCCAACAGAAAAGAAAGATCTACCACCGGCAAAACCTGCTGAAACAAAACCACCAGCTAAAGTTGAACCAACACAGACAACAACACCTTCCGGTTTTGGTGTAGGCGGCGCATTTAAAAGCCTGTATGATGAACAAACAAAGTCTGGAGGTAATGTACAGAATATGAGCGGCAAAGGCGCTGCATTTAAGAGTACCAGTGGTTGGAAAGACGGCAAGTACTATGTATTAATGAATAAGGTGCAGCCAAGTACAGTTGTTAAAATCACCAATTCGGTAAATGGAAAATTCGTATATGCTAAGGTGTTAGGTGAAATCCCGCCTATTAAAGAAAACGAAGGGCTGCTCGTCCGCATCAGCAATGCAGCCACAACAGAGCTCTTATTCGATGAAGGGAGTTACCAGGTAGAGATAACCTGGACAAAACAATGATTTAATTAATGATGTTTTCGTTTTTTCTTTTTTGAATATATGCAGGTACTGTTATCTGCTTTCAAAAAATAAGATTTATAGTTGGTGGCTTTTTTATCCATGCATCCGGATAAATTAAGCAATTCCACTTTCCTGAATTCAACCGGGTGACTTTCACTTTGCAACGAGATATACCCTTCAGTCAGTAATTTGCCATCAATTTTTACTGCCGGATCTGCATTCAGCACATTGCCACCACCTATCTGTGGTTTTGTATATTCCAATACGGTATCACCGTTTACAATATGCCGGATAAGTGAATCTCCAAATACCATTACTTCAACCCGCACCCATTCATCTCCATTATACGTTTTTGATGTTGAGTTGATACAATGCGCTGTTAGTAATTTTCCGTTCATAACAACATTGGTTCCGGGCGTACAAAGATTGGCTGTTGGCCTGATCCCCGTACCTAATCCCCCAAGTAACTGCACTTCAATGGAAATGGGGAAATCCTGGTCTTTTGTCATGGTTGCCGGATCCTGCCCATGTATCATTATCCCGCTGTTCCTCATGGCCCAACCCTGACCTCCTTTTGCCTGCTCCCCGGTAAACCTGTATTCTGCAGCAATAATATACCAGCCATATTTTTCTTTATAAAATATGTGGCCAAATTTCACGCCGAAACTGTCGTACTCTGCGTATGACACCTTCATCTTTCCATCTTCAACCCTGAATGAATTTCCAAAATTTTCTCCGAGTGGATAACCGGCAATTTTTACTTTCCAGTCGTTTAAATCCCTGCCATTAAATAATTGAACCCAGTTATAGTCTGACGGTTTTTCCTGGGCGGATATAAAAAGGGAAATCATCATTAATGAAACAAGCAATGAATATTTTTTCATGTATCAAATATACTGATGATGAATTTGTGAATCGTCAATGATATATGTAGTAATTTTAAGTAAAGCAGAAATTTATGGCAAATGAATATACAGTCCCTTCGGGAGCCAGAATCGGTCACGTGCATCTCAAAGTGTCTGATATTAAGCGCTCCCTTGATTTCTATTGTGGGTTACTGGGATTTGAACTGGTTACGATGTATGGTGCCGATGCGGCATTTATTTCAGCCGGTGGATATCACCATCATATTGGTTTGAATACCTGGCAGAGCAGGGGGCAAGGCCCTGCTTCGGCGGAACATACCGGTTTATATCATGTTGCAATTGTTTATCCTGCCCGTAAAGACCTGGCGATGATCTACCAGAGATTGGTTAATGGAAAAATCCGACTAACCGGAACGGCAGATCATGGTGTTTCTGAAGCATTATACCTGAATGATCCGGATCGAAATGGTCTTGAGTTATATTGGGACAGGCCAAGGGAAGAATGGCCGATGAACCCCGATGGTAGTTTAATCATGTATACATTGCCATTAGATTTGGATGGATTATTAAAAGAAATTGAATAGTTTGGAAAACGTAACTTGTAATGGACATTTAAAACTCCTTAAAATTAATTACTATGTCACCCATGCTAATAGTTGGAATTGCCGTTCTCGTTTTGGTTTTCCTGGCGATCGGAATTTTTAATGCCCTTACTAAAAAAAGGATACTTGTTAAAGAAGGCTGGAGTGGCATAGGTACTTTCCTTCAACAACGTAATGATATGATTCCTAACCTGGTTGAAACCGTAAAAGGTTATGCTTTGCATGAAAGCCAGACTCTTGCAGATGTTGTTAAATGGCGCAATCGGGGGGTAGCGGCAAAGAACCCTGGTGAACAGATGGAAGCAGGTAATGGAATGGACAGGGCACTGGTTGATTTTTTTGCCCTTACAGAACAGTACCCGGATTTAAAAGCGAATGCAAATTTCATTTCATTACAAAATGATCTAAAGGAAATGGAAACTAAGATAAGTCAGAGCCGAAGGTATTATAATGGTACGGTCCGTGACTATAATCAATCCATTGCCGTTTTTCCGAACAACCTCCTGGCAGGTATGTTTGGATTTAGCGCTGAACCTTTCTTTGAAGAAGAAAGCGGTGCAAAGGATTTACCAAAAGTTTCATTCAGTTAAAATGTTTGGAAAGAAATTGTTGACAATTCTTTACGTCCTTTTATTCAGGGGCCTTCCATTTATTTTTCTGCTTATCCTGACGCCGGGGGCTTACAGTCAATCATTCCAGGTTTCTGAAACCTCTGCAAAATTTGTTAACGACAGGGATTACGACAGTCTGCTGAAGGTACAATACCTGCCATATGCTGCAACAAAAAACATTTACACCGGAGATTTTAATGCAAGGTTCCCGGAATATAAGCCAAGGGTTTTAGAGCTTATGCAATCAATTTTGCAGAATCCCTTTGGGCAATTGGATCAAAAATATGCAACCCTTGAGCCCGGCTCAACCGCTTATGAAAAGGTGCGAAAACTATACCTGGCCGAGATAAGCAAAGCAGTGGGCATTTCTTTGCAGAACCCAGCAGCTTTATATCCATTATTTGAGCCAGACTATTCTGACCGCATCCTGCAGTTTCATACTGACATTGCTGTCCAGCGTAATGGTGATTTGAATGTTACGGAATATATTACCGTATATAACGGTAATGGGCATGGTAATTCAGCTAATAATGATATCCAGCGGGGTATAGTAAGGGATTTTCCAACAGTGTATACGGATAAGGACGGATACAAAGTAAAAACGGGATTCAGTCTGAAACAGGTGAGCAGGAATGATATGGCAGAACCCTATATAACAGAAATGCTCGTAAACGGTGAAAGAATAATGATCGGCAAATCTGATGTATTCATAGATACCGGTGTCTATACATATAAACTGGAATATATCACCAATCAGCAGGTCAGGTTTGATACGGCAAAAGATGAACTCTACTGGAACGTAAATGGAAATGGTTGGGTTTTTACTGCAGACAGTATTTCCTGTAGCATACGATTTCCTGAAGGGGCAAATATTTTTGAATACGATTGTTACACAGGAGTTCAGGGGTCTACCGAAAAAGATTGCAGGAGTAGAAAAGCATCCGGCAATGAAATATTTTTTTCCTCCACCAGGCGGATGAATGCTTATGAAGGACTGACCGTAGCGGCTGCGATAGAAAAAGGGGTATTGATTGCACCGGGAAAGGCAGCATCGACCTGGTTATTTTTAAAAGCCAATTATATCCTTCCATTTTTATCCGCCTTATTATTGTTCCTGTTTGGTTTTTATTTTTCAGCCTGGAGAAAAAAAGGACGAGATCCAAAGCAGGGGACAATTTTTCCGCAGTTTGAACCACCCGCGGGTTTAACGCCTGCGGATACGGGTTATATCCTGGATCAGAAATATAGATCCCGTTTATTTGCCGCATCACTTGTTGATGCTGCGGTAAACAAAGACCTGGAAATTTCAGTTGATCGGGTTGGTACAATATTCAAGACGAATGAATATACGTTCCTAAAACCCGATAAAGTTGAGGGCGTTGGCACTGCAGAAAAAATCAGCCAATATGGTTTTTCCTTGCATGAGATATATGGTGAAAAAGCAAAAAGCGGAACCTATAACCCGGTCTTTAAAAATTTGAATACTACGCTTGAAAAAAACTTGAAGGATAAGTTCCTGCTTACAAAAAAAACAAAACCAGGTGCCAGGGGGATGTTTGCATTGAACAGTGGATTTGGGTACCTTGGTATGGTATTATTTTTTCTGGGCCTGATCGTTAGTTTTTTCTTCACCGTCAATTTTTTTTCAAAGCAGGTATTTATTATAACAGTTTTCCTGATGCTTGCCATTCTTTTGGTGAATATCATTTTTATGCGGATCATGAAGGCTTACACAAAGGAGGGCCGTGCCATTACCGACCATATCCTGGGGTTTAAAATGTACCTGGAGCAGGCTGAGCAAAGAATGTATAATATGCTTACACCACCGGAGAAAAACCTGGAACTTTTTGAGAAATACCTTCCGTATGCCATTGCCCTGGGAGTGGAAAACGAATGGGCAGAAAAGTTCGATAGCATCATTCAGCAGGCCATTGCTGAGGGATACCAACCTGCTTATTTCCGGGGAAGTGCGGGTAGTTTTAGCAATAACTTTAATGTGGCGGCAATGAGTGCCGGAATATCTTCAGGTTTGTCCAGCACCATTTCTTCGGCGTCAACTCCACCCTCAAGCAGCAGCGGGTCTAGCGGCGGGGGCAGCAGTGGTGGAGGTGGTGGTGGCGGCGGTGGTGGCGGGTGGTAGAAAATTAACCGCAAAGAAGCAATGTCGAAAATAATAGAAACTGTTTTTTAATATCATTGTATCATTCATGAAAATCCTGAAACGAATTTTGCTTGCCCTGTTTTTTATACTGATCATAGCAGGCGCTGTTGTATATTTTTATCTCCGTTCTCTTGTCCCTGATTACAGTAAAGAATTAAAACTGTCCGGATTAAAAGCACCCGTTGAAGTATTGTATGATAACTATGCCATCCCCCATATTTATGCACAGGATGAGGAAGATCTTTTTTATGCTTTCGGTTATGTACATGCGCAGGACAGGTTATTTCAAATGGAAGTGCTTCGTCGGCTGGCTGATGGAAGGTTATCTGAAGTATTCGGGGAAAAAGCGTTGCAGAGTGATAAGTTTTTTCGTATGCTTAGTTTCCGTGAGCATGCGAAAATAACCTTGTCGACGGTTTACAAGGATAGCACTGCTCCATTTGTAAAAGCTGCCAAGGCCTACCTTAAGGGGATAAATGAATATGTACGATCAGGCAAAACCCCTGTTGAATTTACCCTGACCGGTATGCCCAAAACCCCATTTACACTGGAAGATATGGAGATCATTGTGGGATATATGGGGTATACATTTGTTGGTGCATTTAAAACAGAATCCGTGGCCACTAAAATTGCCAATGAACTGGGCAAAGATTACCTCAATGATGTAATGAATAACTGGCCAGACAGTGCATTTAAAATACCTGTTCAGGCCGGTGAACCAGGTGTAAACATTTCTGCTGCCAAGTCGCTTACCTACATGGCTAACCGATTGGATTTGTTATCCATTGAGCTGCCTTATCCCCCTTTTACCGGGTCAAACGGATGGGTGATATCGGGTAAGAAAACCAAGTCGGGCAAACCAATTTTATCCAATGATACCCATATAGCTTATTCGCAGCCCTCTGTATGGTATGAAGCATACCTTGAATGCCCCGGATTTAATATTTACGGAAATTTCCTTGCCGGTACACCGGTTCCGGCATTGGGTCATTCAGATAAAGGAGGTTGGGGAATTACCATGTTTGAAAACGACGATGCGGATTTTTACCGGGAGAAAATTAATCCTCATTATGAGAACCAGGTTTGGTATAAAGATCACTGGG
>JAHEEX010000233.1 GCA_024640465.1 Sphingobacteriales bacterium
TAGTGAATAATATGGTAATTGTCCATTCCGCTTTATATAGATAGCTGTCATATTCCTGCAGCAATGAAGGAACGCTCTCTACCATCACCAGTATAATGCTGATCAGGATAAGTATCAGCAATAAGATATCGAAATTTTTACCCGCCCTGGTTTCAGCTTCAAATATCACCGTAAACAGTTTTTCTTTCCAGTTAATGTTTGAATTTTTTTCTTCCCGGGATGCCATATTATTAAATTAAGATGTATATAAAGTTGTTTTAATGAGGTAATATTAATCTGCAGGAGTTCATACGATTAACTAAATTTACTTAACTCAAAGTTCTGATATGTCGGGAATTTCATTTTCTTTTCTGCGCCAGAAATATATTTTCACTGCTATAGGAATTTTTTTAGGTCTTTTAGCACTGTTAACCCCTTTCTGGGAAATTGCGGAACCTGCTTCATATGTTGGGGGTCTGCTGGTTTGGGCCGGCATCCTGGAAATAATACATGGGTTCAGGCGTGCTGAAAATAACTCAAGGTATTCGGCCTGGTTTAGCGGTACAATTACATTGTTGATCGGAACACTAATGATCAATGCAAGCTTATTTCAGGCTAAGGCTGTTGTTGATTTTATTATTTGTCTTTTCCTGATTGATGGACTCAGGTATGTATACTTTGTACTTAAAAACAAAAAAGCCGGGAAACCTTATTTATTGGGCTTATTGTCTGGAATAGGAAATTTCATTGTTGTTATATTGGTCTTGTTGTTCCGGGGTAAAGGGTTTGAATGGCTGATAGCACTTTCCGGTGCGTTACGCATTTTTGGAACCGTCTTTAATTTATATACCGCGCGATTAGGAAATGCTGAAGAAGTATCAACAGATATCATTCAAGGGATGGGACTGGAGGGTAATAAAGAGTTGGAAGCACTTGCGGATAAACTGGAGGTTGAATATAATCACAGGGCGCCGATAGATGCAGGATGGGTAATCACTTTCATAATCATCCTTTTTTTCATTCATTTGGGACGAATGGGATTTGACCGGTCTTTCCTGGGGATTATGTCTCCGGCAATCGCGGTTATCGGTGATTTGGTGATTGCACTGATCATTGCTTTTGGTGTGATCGCCCCATTCATGTCGATATTCAGGAAAGTAACCGGTTTGGCCATTCAAAGTTTATGGTCCTGGGTACAAAAAGTACCTGAATCAAACCGCAAGAAAATAAGCTTGCGAGGGCTTGCTGAAGTATGGCTCACCAGGCAAATGAGGCTATCTATTGGTTTCAGGAAATCGGGATATTCTTTTCCAACAGCCATTAGAAATGGATTAAAAATCGGCTTGCCATTTTCTGCATTGCTTGCAGCCATTATGCCCGTGTTGGGTATGAGCTGGTATTTTGATACAGAAAACTGGGCATCCGGAATATGGGATGGATGGGCAGGTTCCAGAGCAGAAGTATGGCGCGAAGCAATGATCAGGGTTAGCGGTGAAGAGCCAGGCCCCAATGCATTTCGCCTGATGCCCAATACAATGAACAAAACGGAAGATTTTTCATTTGTAGTTGTTGGTGATCCGGGCGAAGGGGATGCTTCACAGCATATTCTCAAAGATCAGATCCTGGCTGTTTCCAATAAGCCGGATGTTGATTTTGTTGTTATATCGTCTGATATCGTTTATCCTTCCGGTGCGATGAAGGATTACGAGCGTAAATTTTTCCTTCCTTTTAAAGGACTGACAAAACCGGTTTATGCTATCCCGGGTAACCACGACTGGTATGATGCATTGGAAGGATTTGCAGCAACATTTTTTACACCTGAGGCGGCAAGGAAAGCCATGGCAGCAAGAATCAACAGCGATTTGCATATAACCAGCACAAATAAAAAAGATATTGAAAGGCTGGTAAACCAGGCATCTTTTCTCAAATCTGAATATAATCTTCCGGTTGGTTATCAGAACGCACCTTTCTTCCAGGTTTCTACTGATTTTTTTGTTTTAATAACGATTGATACGGGTGTACGAAGGCGCGTGGATTCAGTGCAACTCGCATGGATAAAAGCAGTCCTGGAAGCTTCCAGGGGGAAATACGTAATGGCTTTATTGGGACATCCTTTCTATGCCATTGGTGAATACCAGGGTAATATGAATCCTGATTTCAAAGCGCTTCATGATTTATTGCGGCAGTATAAAGTTCCCCTGGTTATGGCTGGTGATACGCATGACCTGGAATATTACAAGGAACTCCCGCAAAACGGTGATGGTCACACGATGCATCATTTTGTAAACGGCGGTGGAGGGGCTTACCTTAGTATTGGTGCAGCCATGGCACCACACAACACACGCCCGGCTGCTGATTGGGCAAATTATCCTTCACGAAGTCCGTTGGTACATAAAATTGATTCCCTTACGCCAATGTGGAAGAATCCGGCATGGATATGGACAAAAAAATATAACGGATATCCTTTTTCTGCTGAATGGCTTTCTGCCGCATTTGATTATAACCAGGCACCTTATTTCCAGAGTTTCATGGAGATCAAAGTTGAAAAGTCTAAGAACAGGATCAGGTTGATTCCATACGGGATTAATGGTCAGCTAAGATGGACTGATTTTGAATACGGTGGTAAAGGGAAGCCTGAGAATGCATCCGCTACAGACCTGGCAGAATGGGTGCTGCCAATAAATTGACGTTGCATCTTCGTTTCTTTGCGGTAACATGTATCAACTCAATACCTCTTTGAGTTTAACCATTCCCGTTTTGCTTACCGGAATTTTTTCTCCAGACTTTAATAAAAGAATATGACTGTCCTTCTCATATGGATCAAGCCTGGTTATCTCTGAAATATTTACAATGTAAGACCTGTGCACCCTGATGAATTTGCTTGCATCAAGCTGTTGTTCAAAATGTGCCATGGTTTTATTTTTCAGCCAGTGCCCCTTGCGGGTATGGATTTTTACAAAATCATCCGCAGCTTCAAGATAGAGTATATCATCCACCGGGATCACAATGATGGAAGACCCGGATTTCACTACAATTCTCTCACGCTGTATCTGGGAATGTGAAACAGCTTCCATAACCTGCGTTAGTCCGGGAGGGTTTTCTTTTCGTTCAAATAGTACTCTCCATTTTTCAAGTGCTTTGTCAAACCTGTCCTTGCTGAATGGCTTAAGCAGGTAATCCACTGCATGATTATCAAATGCCTTAATGGCAAATTCGTCAAATGCAGTTGTGAAAATTACAGCCGGAGGTTTGTCTATCAATTCCAGCATTTCAAATCCATTGATCTTTGGCATCTGAATATCCAGGAAAATCAGATCTGGCTGATATTCCTGGATGGCTTTAAGTCCTTCAAATCCGTCGTTGCATTCAGCTTTTATTTCAATGTCAGTATGGTCTGACAGGTATTCTTTTACCAGGACGCGTGCCAGTCGTTCGTCGTCTATAATGATTGCTTTAATCATGCTGTGGAATAATTATAGTAGTAATAAATTGATTGTCTTTGGCCATTGTTTGTAAAATGTCATTACGGCCAAATAGAAGATAAAGCCTTCTTTGAACAGACGCTAATCCAAATCCGGTACCACGGGTGGGGGAGGCGGTTTCCGCGTCAAACGGGTTGCTGACGGTTATGTGTAGTTGATTATTTTCCTTGTTGGCATGTATCTGTATAAATACATCACCTGTGGTATCATACAAACCAAATTTTATGGCGTTTTCAACAATGGGTTGCAGGAGAAGGGCTGGAATTAACGAATCTATAGCACTTTCTGATATTTTGATTTCTGTTTGAAGCCGGTGTCCGAACCTTATCTTTTCTATATCCAGGTACAGCGAAAGCTGGCGTAATTCTTCCTGCAAGGGAATCTGCTGCTGGTCGTCTTTCTTTAAAGTGCCACGCAGGAATTCGGATAATTGCTGGATCATTTTTCTGGCTAATACCGGGTCGGTTCCAACCAAAGCGCTTATAGAGTTAAGACTGTTGAAAAGGAAATGAGGCTGTAATTGTTGTTGTAACCTGAATAATTCTGCTTCCCTTGCGAGTTTTTCAGCATCCGCTTTCTGATGAATCTGCAGTTCCCGGTCTTCCATGGTTCCCATCAAAACAAATACAAGCGCTACACATCCCAGTATAAGAAAAGCAATGGGAATAAGGATGGTATACTCATTGCCCCAAAAATTTTCTGAAACTGTTTCATTGTTAAACAACGCATATAAAATTGAACGACTTGAAACATACCATATAAAAGAGATGGCCATGGTTAAGGCAATCAGGTTAATATACCTGCCTTTTCCGGGTGTATAATATTTAAGGATATTGATGAGCAACACTGCGGCAAATGCCAGCAGTAGGTTATACGTTAAGCTTTCAATAGCGGCTACACGTAAGTTATATCCCATCTCAGTTGCTACCCAGGTATGCAAACCTGTCCATAACAACCAGACTGCCGGTATCCAGGAAGGGAACCTGTTATTTTTGAATATGGAAAGAAAAGGAAATGTCATCAATAAATCTCCAGTATCCTGTTATGTAAATTTTGTAAAGTGTTAGCCGCCTTCCTGTTTATCTTTTCTTCATAGAGATCCCCATTGTCTGCTTCAGATAACTGAGAAAAAATTTCTGCTCCATCAATATAGTTATTGAGCCTGTAAATTTCTGTTATATTTATGAACTGCCATTTTACTGTAAGGCCGGAATTGCTTTCATTGCTTGATTCATCTTCCACAAACCTGCGGGTTTTTTCCAATGCTGTTTGAGGATCAGGAGCCATGATGATCCTTAATTGCTCTTCAAAATGTGCTTTCTGATTGTCCGGGCCATACAGAATCCTGAATACTATTTTTATCAGATACCAGTTCATAAAAGCTGATTAATGAATGGGTATTAAAAACTTTTTATTTCCAGTCCGCCGAACATGCAGAAGCCTTTAAGTATAAGTGTCCTGTCTGGCACTACCGTGATGGAAGGAAATCTCCTTTTATCTTCCACTCCACCAAATATAGCCACCACTTCAGATTTGATTTCCCAGTTATTGGGAACAAAAAGTTTAGTACCTCCAAATACATTAACAGTTTCAATATATACCGGTTGTTGAATATCTGCATTGCTTAGGTTTATTTCTGCCCCGCCAAAAATGCACACTATTTCTCCGCCCCTGAAATTTTTCGTAAGTATTCTTTTCCTGATGTTTGCAAAGATGGATACGATATTCAGTACATTATCTGTGCCACTGTCGCGCGTAAAAATCCCTTCATTGGCCGAAGCCTGTAAACTGTCAGAAGATGTGTATTCGCGATTGCTTAGTCCTGTTTCAATGGTTTGTTGATCGAGGTTAGTGGATCTTTTTGACCGGAAAACAATGGATAAACCGATCCCTATGAAAATTATTGGTAGGATTAACCGGTTAAGGTCCATGTCGGGAAAAACATCATCGAGCAGAAAGAAGGATCCGATTCCTACCAGGATGATCCAGGTTGGGCCACGGAATCCATCTTTCAGTCCGATAAATAAACCGATGGCAATCAATATGATCTTCCAGCTATAGACCCAGGAGGGGATTCCCAGGCCTAAATATCTCAACATGAATACACCACCGATTAGTAAAAATAAAACGCCGATCCATGGATTCTTGCCTTCCTCTCGGTTACGCCCTTGCTTATCGTCTTGTGAATTGTTCATCTGATTAATTTTCATCAAAACTACTGTACGGATGATCCTATGCCAATGCTAAAGAGGCATTTAGCAGTGATTTCTCGGTGAATAAAGTAATAGGGTCGGTGAATCCTTGTGTCCATTGTTTCCTGGCGGTTAAAGGAATTGAAATGTATCGCCATCAAACAAACCTTTATCACTTAGTTTCAGATGTGGAATTACAAGTAAAGCCATAAATGATAATGTCATAAATGGGGCGGATAAAGTTGATCCTGCATCCTTGGCAGCACGATCAATCATTGTATATAATTCCGCCACTTTGTATCCGTCATCATGGCTCATC
>JAHEEX010000234.1 GCA_024640465.1 Sphingobacteriales bacterium
AAAAGTCGTTCTATAAGCCCGGAAAATTTTACCGGAGAAAAAGGAAAAGGCGGAATGGCAACGGAAGGAACGGGGTCCGGCCCATCAAAGGATCTGGGTCAAGGCTGGAAAATCAGTCCAAGTGTCAGGATTAAATCTAAAACGACTTTTACCCTGGCTGAAATAAATGAATCAGGATCCATACAACATATCTGGATGACGCCCACAGGGAACTGGAGGTTCTCTATCATGCGCATTTACTGGGATGATGAAAAAGAGCCTTCTGTTGAATGTCCGGTAGGTGACTTTTTTGGTATGGGCTGGGGTCAATATGCCAAACTAACTTCGCTTGCAGTAAATGTAAATCCAGGCAGTGCATTCAACTGTTACTGGCCCATGCCTTTCCGGAGAAAATGCAGAATCACGATGGAAAATATGGCAGATAATGATATGACTTTATATTACCAGGTTGATTATATCCTGACTGAGGTGCCGGAAGATGCAGCCTATTTTCATGCTCAATTCAGGCGTACAAACCCCCTCCCTTATAAAGAAAATTATGTGCTCACAGATGGAATAAAGGGTAAGGGTCAATATGTGGGTACTTATATTGCCTGGGGTGTGCACAATAATGGATGGTGGGGTGAAGGAGAAATTAAATTTTTTATGGATGGTGATCAACAATTTCCAACGATCTGTGGTACAGGTACAGAAGATTATTTTTGCGGCTCATATGATTTTGATACCAAAAAGAAAAATGCTGCCGGCGTTGAGACTACTGAATATACTGAGTTCAATACTCCATATGCCGGTTTACACCAGGTTATACGGGGGGATGGGCATTACCAGGTTATGCAACGCTTTGGTATGTACCGCTGGCATATCAATGATCCCATTCGATTTGAGAAGGACCTGAAAGTTACCATCCAGGCGTTAAGCTGGAAAAATGATGGCACTTATCTTCCATTACAGGATGATATTGCGAGTGTTGTTTTCTGGTATCAGCGCGAGCCACATGCACGATTTCCTGTTTTACCAACAAGAGAAAAGCTGGAAGTAAACTGAAGCCTTTTTGTTTTTATTTCAATAATTAAACAATCGAAATTTTTATTATCGGTTTAACGTATATAAAAAAAGGCCGTCCTTTCGGACAGCCTTTCAAATTTTTGGAAGACGAAATTACCAACGGTTGTTGTTTCCGCCACCGCCGCCAGAGAAAGAGCGTCTGTTTCCGCCACCGCCACCGGTGTTGCTTCTTTCTTCGCGAGGCTTAGCTTCGCTTACTTTGATAGCGCGACCTTCTACAGTAGCACCATCCAGTTCCTGGATTGCTTTCTGAGCAGCTGCATTATCAGGCATTTCAACGAATCCAAAACCACGGCTGCGGTTAGTGAATTTGTCCATAATTACTTTGGCTGAAGATACTTCTCCGTATTCAGCAAAAAATTCTCTTAAGTCTTCATCCTGTACGTTGAAGCTTAAATTTGAAACATAAATGTTCATGATCTAAAAAATAAAAAATTAAAGAACATTGAGGCAAACACAGGTGTAACGAAGACTAACTTATAGCAGGATATGCTTAGCAGAAAAAATCGTTCACTTACAATTAACTGTACTTAACTCAAATTAACAGGGCAAAGGTAGACCTAAAAATCAGTAAATGCTAATTTATTCTTTAATTAATTGTAAAGCAAGGGAATAGCTCAGTTTTGCCTGCTTAAGGCCTGCCTGGCGAGGTCTGCCTTTAAGCTCCTGTAAGACAAAATCGTACTTACAAGAAAAAGCACAGCTCCCATCAGGAAAGGAGCCCCGGGAAAGTAAACCGGCGCAGTTGGCCGTGTAAAATAAGAAAACAGGTTGGTCATTAACAGGGGCCCCACAATGGATGTGGCACTCATCAGGCTTGTAAGTGCTCCCTGTAACTCTCCCTGTTCATTGGCTGGTACATGACTGGAAATAATCCCCTGAATGGCCGGGCCGGCAATACCGCCCAGGCAATAGATCGTACAAAAAGCAAACATCATCCACCCCTGTGTAGCAAAAGCAAACAGCACCATGCCAATGCTATATAAGAGCAATCCAATATAGAGGCTTTTTTCCTGGCCAATTTTTGGAATGACAAGCCTGATAAGTCCTCCCTGGACCAATGCGATCATAAAACCAACAAAGGCCAGTGAATAGCCCACCATTTTTTCATCCCAGTTGAATTTTCCAATATTATAGAAACTCCAGGTGCTCTGAACAGCATGGGCCCCAATATAAACCAATGTGAGAGAAATGATCAGCCCAGCCACAGCGGGATATTTTTTCAATTGTATCAACGAACCAAGTGGATTTGCCCTTTTCCAGTCGAAAGGTCGGCGGTTTTCCTTTGCCAGTGATTCCGGTAAAACAAAGTATCCATATAGCCAGTTCAATAAAGTAAGTATAGCAGCAGCCATAAAAGGTACCCTTGGCCCAAACTGTCCGAGCAGGCCTCCTATCAACGGACCAATGATAAAGCCTAAACCAAAGGCAGCGCCGATCATACCAAAATTCTGTGCACGCTTATCTGGTTCACTTATATCGGCGATATAAGCGGATGCGGTGGTAAAACTCGCCCCTGTTATGCCGGCAATGATACGGCCTACGAATAGCCAGCCGATGTTTGGCGCAAGGGCAAGAAAAATATAATCTATACCAAACCCCAACAACGAAAAAAGTAACACAGGCCTCCGGCCATATTTATCGCTAAGGTTTCCCAAAATTGGGGCACAAATAAATTGCATGACGGCATAGGAAAACATCAGCCAGCCCCCATAGGATGAAGCTGCAGAAATATCACCATGTATAAGCTCCTTGATCAGACTGGGCATAACCGGGATAATGATCCCAAAACCAATAACATCAACCAATACTGTAACAAATATGAATCCTAATGCTGCTTTGCCCGTTTTGGCCATGGTTTATACCAGTTTTCGTAAAAGTACAGGTTTCGTTCTTCAGATTTTCCACTAATTTATCGAAGTCAAAAAGACAAAAATTCCTTGCTCTGAGAGATTAATTGGATAAAAGGAAAAAATTTATTTTCATAGACATGCCACTTTATCGATAAAAAAATTGCCTTTCAATAAACTTAACCTAAACAACGTTTAATTAAAAACCTAAACCATAAATCCCCCATCCTATGGATTTTTTTCAACCCCTGATGATCCTGGTTGCCGGGCCTTACCGCTCTGGCACCAATGATATGCCTGAAAAAATTGCAGCCAATGTTCGCCTAATGGAGGAAGTAGCCTTGCAAATTTACCAAAAAGGGCACCTG
Organism: Sphingobacteriales bacterium; assembly: GCA_024640465.1. GTDB lineage: Bacteria > Bacteroidota > Bacteroidia > Chitinophagales > Chitinophagaceae > Pollutibacter. The sequence continues at coordinate 3,284 of JAHEEX010000234.1, forward strand.
CCTGTTTTGGGAGAATGGTATGCATTACCTCTGATAGAAATAGCGGGCTCTGCTGAAATTGGCGACGATATCTTTACAGAATATTTCCATCCGGTTGCCATGCGGTTGCTGGACAAGTGTGATGCCGTGTTGCGCATAGGAGGCCCTTCTCATGGTGCTGATGAAATGATCAGACTGGCCCAGGAATCCGGAAAAATAGTTTTCCTTCAGGCTGATGATGTGCCTGCTGTATTTGCACCACAATATTGCTAAGTCTATTTGATATGGCTGCAACATGCTAAATTAATAGATGCTTACGCTTTATGCATCTATTGAATCATAGACCACCACTTTGCTCCATAAGGATGAGCAATCTGCTACAAATTTGAGGTGGATAGGGTCTTTCTGATAAGATTCCTGGTCTGCTGAATTTTCAAATATACACATCCAGGATACAGCATAAGACCGATCGATTACGTCTCTGTTGGTATCTGCAGGCTTCCCTATATGACACATTTTAATGGTTCCAACTTTTGAAAGTGCCTCCAGGCCATCTACCAGTTTTGTAAAATCTTCTTTATTGCCGGGGTTCTTAAGCCAGAAATAAACATGGTGAATAAACATATTCTTTTTCATATCTTTTTTTTCTTTTGCTATTAGGACATTATTAAAACTGAGAATACCTGTGAGTGCAAGTCCGGTTTTCAAAAACCAACGCCGGCTATCTGATTTTTTATTCATATGCTACTTTATATTTTTTAACCAATCCTTTGTTCCTTCAATGATTTTCTTTGCAACTGATTTATGGAACTTAGGGTCAATAATCTTTTTTTCATCTTCAGCATTGCTCAGGAAAGCCACTTCCACAAGGCAGTTAGGATATTCCGTCGGACCACTGAGCGCAAAATTAAAGTGTCCGATATTTCCATATTCTTTCAATTTAAGTTCAAGCATACGACTAAGAATGGCCTGGGACAAAGGGCGGAACCCGATATAACGGTAAAATGTACTGGTACCCTGTATACTGTCTTTGGATGATGAATTCAAGTGAATACTAATGAGTAAATCCGGCGCCAGCTCCCTCAATGTAAGTATCCGGTCTGGCATATCCAATGTAGTATCCGTTGTGCGGGTCATGAAGATATTCTTGTTGCCCGCCTTTTTTAGTTGTTTCTCCAGTTCTTTTGCAATTAAAAGCGTGTAATCTTTTTCCAACACTTTTGTATTAAGTCCGGTTGCACCGCTGTTAGTACCACCATGGCCGGCATCAATGGCGATTTTAAGTTTTCGGATATCCTTTACCGATGGCTGCTGTTTAACTTTTACAATAAGCCTGTTTCCAGTTGAATCATAATATAATCTATGGCCCCAGTGCTGCTCATGCTTCAGTTCAATATATACCCTCATAACATCATCCTCTGTTTGCTCATACCAGGTATTTCTGATTTCTTTTGCCGTGTTCAACTGGGTCACCCAATTGGTATTAGAGGTGGTGCCAAATATATCCACTACAATACGTGATGGAGAAATCTGCATAATACTTCTATACGGCAGTTTATCCTGGAGATTTATATTAACGTAATCGTATTGGTCATCACCATAGACCTTAAAACTTCCGCTAAGGCTATACTGCTGATCCTTCTTCCCTTCTACCCAGGTTACATTTTCCCGGGAAATAAATGCACGGTGATTATCGGATAATTGAACGATATAGTCACCATTGAGGCTGTCAACAACTTTTAGCAGAACCAGTGAATCCAGATAGGTCATTTTAGCCCCTCCCAGCCTGTCATCACCGGGGCCGAATTCCAGGAAGGGAAGCCGGCCGGTTGTTTTGGCCCACCTGAAAGATGGCGATACCTGTGCCAATAAAGTACTATTAACCAACATTATAAATGATAAAATGATCCATTTCATAAAGGGAAATTAACTCAATTACCTAAAAAGAGAAACTCGTATTTATACGCACCCCAAAAAGCATTTTCCCGTGATTTATACGGAATGCACGGTTTCCAGTACTTTATGAATTAAAAAGAACGTTTATTAATGCAACAATGCACTACCTAACCCACCCATGAAAAACGCATTATTTAATACCGGTAATATTTGGCTAGGCCTCCTTAGCACTTTTATTCTTCTTGTTCCCATCATATTGATGTTAATCAAAAGATCATCCTGGAATACCTGGTTTATTCCACTGGTTGCTTGCTTTCTGTTGCTATTCTGCACCGGACTTATTAATAATGGATTTATAGACTTCGGGGAAAAATCAAATGACGCCATTGTAACAAGCGGAATTGTTTTCCAGGCTCCATTAATCATCGTATTCCTGCATTATTTCGGATTGAATCCGGAAATCAAAAAAGCAATTAGGGTCAGCCTGATGTCATATCTTATTGGCGGAGCTGTATTTTTAGCCATCAATGGCGTAAATGGGCAAACGATAGGATTAATCCTGGGTACAGGAATATCTCTTGTGCTCATTTATGGTATAATTATTTTCATTAGACAAATTAAAGAAAGCATCCACACCAGAAAGGAAACCGGGAAAGCATTTATGATAAGTGCTGTGGTATTTGCCTATGCATGTTACTTTTTTATCTACTTAATGAATTTTGTATTTGATTCTACAGAAAAAAAAGAGATCATACTACTTTTTCAACTGGCTACAATT
>JAHEEX010000235.1 GCA_024640465.1 Sphingobacteriales bacterium
AATTGTATTTCCTGAATACACCGGCATTGTATATTTTCTTAGCCTTAAGATACCAGGCAACAATGAGTATACTTATAATGTATGCCAGCCCACGGTGAATAAACTGAACAGTAATAGGGTTATCTGTGAGGTAGAAACTGCCTTTTGCCTCAGTAATACCAGACGGCCACCATTGACCGTTCATTGTTGGCCAGGTTGGCGCAAAACTGCCCGCCTTGAGTCCCGCCATAAAAGCACCATAGATCAATTGAATTACAAGTAGTCCCAGGAGGAAGAAGGTATTATTTTTCAATGCCGGCTCATAGTTCCTGGCTGTTTCCGGAATCAGTAATTTAAGTGCGAACCATAGGGTATACCATAATAATCCCAATGCCGCCAAAAAATGTATGGCTAAACGGATATGGCTGACATAGAGATTTTCTTCATTTAAACCGCTTTTAACCATGATCCATCCCAAAGCTCCCTGTATGGCGCCAAGGAGGAATAAAATGATCATAGGAATAACCATTTCCCCACTGATCTTTTTTTTCCAGACAAAGTAAATAAATGGGAACAAAAAAACCAGTCCGATCAGCCTGGCCCAAACCCGGTGAAACCATTCCCAGAAATAAATGAATTTGAAATCGGATAAGGTAAAATCAAAATTGATATGTTTAAACTGACCGATTTCTTTATACTTAGCAAATGCAGCTAGCCAGTCCTGTTCATTCATCGGGGGAAAAGCACCGAGGATGGGTTTCCATTCCGTGATGGAAAGTCCTGAGCCGGTTAGCCTGGTTATCCCGCCTAATAATACCTGAACCATGATCATTCCCACTCCGACCAATAACCAGATAGCAACCGACCTGGATCCGCTTTTCTGAGTCATCATTACATTCATATCACAAATGTATTGCAGCCAGTTCGCTAAACCGATTTTTGATGAATTTTTGTAGCTACTTTGCAACAGATGTTGAAACCATTTTTTCAAAAGACCCTGCCTGAAGCAGGTTGTGATGAAGCAGGCAGGGGTTGCCTGGCAGGCCCGGTTTTTGCCGCGGCCGTTATCCTGCCTAGAGATTTTTATCACCCCCTGCTAAATGATTCAAAACAAATCAAAGAAAAAGACCGGTATCTGTTAAGGGAAGTGATCATCAAAGAATCCATCGATTGGGCAGTGGCCAATGTGGACCATGCAGAGATCGACCAGATCAATATTTTACGCGCCTCATTTAAAGCAATGCATCTTGCATTGGACCAACTGAATGATAAACCAGGATTAATTTTAGTTGATGGGAACCGATTTACCCCATATCCGTGGATCCCTCACCAGGCTATTGTAAAAGGTGATTCGATCTATGCTTCAATTGCAGCAGCAAGTATTCTTGCCAAAACTTTTCGCGATGATCATATGCTGGCATTGCATCATAAATATCCGCAGTACGATTGGAAACAAAATAAAGGTTACCCAACCGAATTTCATCGCAGGGCCATTGATACATTTGGCCTTAGTCCATTTCACCGCCTTAGCTTTCATATCAAATCCCCGGATGAATCGTAAATAGTGTGAAAGAAATGCAAAAGGTTTCAAGGCGATTAAACCGGATTGCTTTTACCGGGTCTTTTATGTGTACACGATTTTACATTTTTTAAATCTTACACACATGAAAACAAAATTGATCTTACTCTTTGCCGTTGTGCTAGCCTTTTCAATTACTGCTGCAAGCGCGCAGGGTTATCATAATGCAAACACCCAGCAGGAACGTATCAAAAAAGGATACAAGAGTGGTAAGCTGACTCAGTCAGAAGCGCGTCAACTGGCATACCAGCAACAACAAATTCGTAAAAAAATGCACCGTGCTAAATGTAATGATGGCAGAATAAGTCGAAATGAAAGAGCGAGAATTATGCGCGAAAAACAAATAGCCGGCAGAAATATTTACAGCTACAATCACAACAACAGAAGCAGATTTTAATCCGTACCTATGAGCTTCTTAAAACAAATCCCGGTGCTGGTAACAGTCCGGGATTTTATCTTTGCATCTAATTAGCTTTGCGATTAGGTTTTATTCTTGAAAATGTCCCAACCCCTGTCGAAGTATTTGCGGCTCTTCACCTGTAAGATCCACAATAGTCGAATACTTAATCCCCCCAATGCCACCATCGACTACTATATCAACCTGCTTCCCGAATTTTTCATAGATCAGCTCCGGATCGGTATATTCTTCTACCATTTCGCCGGGCAATGAAGAACTTAAAATGGGGTTTCCGAGTTCATGAATGATTGCCCGCGCAATTGAATGATCGGGAACCCGTAGCCCGATGGTATTTTTTTTACTCTTTAAAATTTTGGGTACTTCTTTACTGGCTGGCAGGATAAATGTAAACGGACCTGGAATATGGCTTTTTAAAAGCCTGTATAAAGGTGTTGAAATGCTCTTGGTATATTTACTCAGGTCACTAAGGTCATCACACACAAATGATAACTGTGCTTTCATGGGGTCGACGCCTTTAATACGGCATATTTTTTCAACAGCTTTCTGTTGAAAAATATCGCATCCAAATCCATAAACAGTATCTGTAGGATAAATGATAACACCTCCATCACGCAGGCATTCAACAAGCGTTTTAATTTGCCTGGGCTGAGGATTTTCCGGATGAATATGCAGAATCATTCTTACTGTTGCGTAACGGCTTAAAATTGAAACCCCTATTCCTGTTGTAATTCATTTTACAGTTGCAGGGATATCGATTCACTCGTATGCGCAGTATAAAATTACTGCAGGTTTCCTGATAATCAGGCAATTAAGTTTTGGGCAACAAAACAGGAAGCTCATAGCCATATTTTTTCTTTTTAAACACTTTGAAATTCAATAATCCGTTCTTACTTTTACCTCCACCTTATTAACAGGCACATATTGTCGCCTGACTGAACATCCTGGAAACCATCCAATCCTCCTCAGTCCAATCCTCTTTTTACATTTTAACGCAACAATGATTTTTAATCATTTAAAATAATATTTCAGGTAAGCCAATTACTTGAGGTGCTCCATCATAATGAAACCCTGATTTCCGAAACCAGGTTGGTTATCAAAAAAGAATTGTAGCAGAGTAAATGTGATAGCAGGAAATTTTTCTTTTTGTGGTTTCAGAGGTAAGCACATGCCGGCGATTTCTATCGCTGGCTTCTTTTTTTATATGCATAGTACATTTTAAAAATCCGGGCATTAATTACAAATACTGTTCCTCAGGTTAAAATAAAAAGGCGCCCTGTTTAAAAGACGCCTCTTCATTTTAAAAATATGTTGACCTACTGGATCGTCCAGATTTCATTCCCCCGTATCAGTTTATCCAGGTCGCCTTTTCCTTTTTTGCTGATGATCTCTTCAATCTGACTCGCCATCATATCTTCATAACATGGGCGGATGGTTTCAAAGAAAACACCAAAAGGCCTTGGCAGGTGATGTTCATTATGCGGGTTATCGAACATACGCACCAGGATCTGTGCCTTATAAAAATCCTTATCATCGTGTATCCAGCAATCATCTGCACTAATGCCATCTCCCAACTGTACTACAATTGGCTTAAATCCATCGAGCTTAATGGCTTTGTCTTTATTTGCACCAAATACAAGTGGCTTTCCCTGTTCCAGGAATAGGGTTTCATCCTGTTTACTGCTCTTTTCGGTAAAGATTTCGAAAGCTCCGTCGTTGAAAATATTACAGTTCTGGTATATCTCCAGGAAAGAAGATCCTTTGTGGTTATAACTGCGCAAAAGCATTTCCTGCAAATGTTTAGGATCCCTGTCCATGCTCCGGGCGATAAAAGTAGCATCAGCACCCATGGCTAATGCCAGTGGATTAAACGGATGATCGATACTTCCAAATGGAGATGACTTGGTTACTTTATGTTCTTCTGAAGTGGGGGAATATTGCCCTTTTGTCAAACCATATATCTGGTTATTAAAAAGCATAATATTCACATCAAGGTTCCTCCGGAGGAGGTGAATGGTATGGTTTCCGCCGATGCTCAGGCTATCCCCATCACCGGTGACAATCCATACGCTCAGTTCGGGCCTGCTGGCTTTAAGTCCGCTGGCAATGGCAGTTGCCCGGCCATGAATGGAGTGCATGCCATAGGTATCCATATAATATGGGAAACGGCTGGAACAACCGATACCGGAAATGATCACAATATTTTCACGGGGAATGCCTAATGTAGGCATTATCTTTTGCACCTGGGCAAGGATTGAATAGTCGCCGCAACCGGGGCACCAGCGTACTTCCTGGTCTGTCTGAAAGTCCTTGGCGGTTAGCGGGGCAGCGATCGTTGTTGGGTCAGCCATATTATAGTTATGAAGTATACAAATTTATTGAATATTGAATAAGGAACAAGGAAATTTGAATATTGAACGATTTTCGATAAAAATACATAAACAACATAAAATATTCAGGCTTTCTGATTGATTCTTGCCGTTTGAATGCTTTTAACAAAGATGCTGATCAATTGATTGTTTTCATCTAATAGTTTTTCCAAGTTCAGATCTTTTGACATTTTTTTAATCAAAACAATTTGTAAAGAATGATAGGTTTCCCTCAATTCTTTCAAAGCTATTTTCATTTTATGGATAAAATCACTTCTGGATTCAGCAGCCATAGCTTCACCATAGATTAAAGAAGGAGCTATACCACTTCGAATAATTTGGCCGGCAATATATTTTCCCGACAAACTAGCAGGTAAATTTTCCGCTAAAGTAATAATAGCCACAGAGAATTCGATCAGCCTCTTAGACAGATTATATGTTTTTTCCATGTCCCGAAATAAAGAAATGGAATTAATAAATCAATGTTGAAAAAAAGTAATAAAACCAGAAAAACACCTTTAAAATTGCACAATACACCAAAATCAGGTTGGCCTTTTTATCTCATTTAATTGTATTTGCCATTCACTTCAATATTCCCTGTTCCTTATTCAATATTCCTCCCGGTTCTTCCCCATATTCCACTGCCTTTCCTGTATTTGCCTTTCCATTCTTCATTCCTTATTCCCTGTTCCTTATTCAACATTCTTCCCGGTTCTTCCCCATATTCCACTGCCTTTCCTGTATTTGCCTTTCCATTCTTCATTCCTTATTCCCTGTTCCTTATTCAATATTCTTCCCCAGTTCTTCCCAGTATTCCGCCGCTCTCCGGGTATGTGGTATAACTATAGTGCCACCAGCAATATTGGCCACTGCAAAGATCTCATACATCTGTTCTGTGGTAATCCCCAGTTCATGGCTTTTCCCAAGATGGTATTTGATACAGTCGTCGCAGCGGAGTACCATACTGGCAACAAGTCCCAGCATTTCTTTGGTTTTTACATCCAGTGCACCTGCTTCGTAGGTGTTTGTATCGAGGTTCCAGAGGCGTTTCATTACCAGGTTATTCTTACTCAAAATAAGTTCATTCATTCGCTGCCGGTATTCATTGAATTCATTTACCATATTGCCCATAATATTTTTTTATACCGCAAATCTCGGGTTTAAATGTAAATCGACCTCAATGGAATTGTTTACATTTAATAACCATATTTAGTTACCATTAATTCGGTTGTTATGCGCTACTTCACTATTTCATTCATAGCCACTTGTTCTTTTTTTATGCTTGAAGCCCAATCAACATTCAATGGCATTGACGTTAATATGGGCAACCTGTACAGGTTATCCAATGCAAAAAGCCGTTCTATAAGCCCGGAAAATTTTACCGGAGAAAAAGGAAAAGGCGGAATGGCAACGGAAGGAACGGGGGCCGGTCCATCAAAGGATCTGGGACAAGGCTGGAAAATCAGTCCAAGCGTCAGGATTAAATCTAAAACGACTTTTACCCTGGCTGAAATAAATGAATCAGGATCCATACAACATATCTGGATGACGCCCACAGGGAACTGGAGGTTCTCTATCATGCGCATTTACTGG
>JAHEEX010000236.1 GCA_024640465.1 Sphingobacteriales bacterium
AACGGGAAATCTAACCGCAAAATAACCCACCTACGCTAATGCTTCGGCGGGCAAGAAAGAACGCCAAGATAAATCTTTACTCGAGATCGAGGTTGAGATTATCCTTCAAAGCCTTTACCAGCGGGTACTCTTCGATCATTTTGAAGTACTGTTCCCGCTTATTCAGGGGCTTTTCAACGGGGCCGGCATCTTCGGTGGGGGCTTTAACCATCACCTGGTAGGTGATCTGCCGGTTATTGAAAAACTGGTGCAGGTGATCGATCAAACCACCCCTTTCCTGTTCTACAAAGCGCTGTTGTATAATGGTATCGGTGTAAATATCAAACGAATGCTCCCCTGTAATCACACATTCGGCCAGTTTCAAATTAGCGGCGGTGGTATGGTTCTTGAGTTCAGTAAGCTTATTGATATAGATGTTCCAGGCTTCTGCCAGTGACGCTTCGGTAAGTGCAACGGTGATGTCCCTGCCGGCGTTGTTTTTTGAGGCCATTTGCTGGCGGATCTTATGCAGGGCACCCATGGTTGGCCGCTCTGTTTTCACTTCTGAGAGTACTTCCCCGGTTTCGGTTGTTTTCAGCGGCTTTAATGCAGGGGCTTGTATATTGGGTTCCGGTCTCCGGACCTCTGTTTCCACAATCAGGCGGGCTCCATTGTCAGGTGCCTGTTCTGTTTTGGCAGGTGTATTTTCAGTATCACCCTTAACTTTTAGTTCAATAATCGGAATGTTCCTGAAAGAAACAGGTTTCAGGGAATCAATCCTTTTTTTTTTGACGGGCTCTCCATCACCACCGCTCCATTCCATGGCCTGTTGCAAATAGGTCAGTCGAATGAGGGTTAATTCTATATGCAGTTTCTTGTTCCTCGACTGTTTAAAGTTGATCTCCGCCTCGTTAATAATATTGATGGCGCCTATCAGGTAGGCGAGGGATGTTTTTTGTGCTGCCACGGCATATTTTTCCCGGAAACTTTCCACCACTTCCAGCAAAACCTGGGTGCGTTCATCCTTGCAAACCATCAGGTTGCGGAAAAATTCTGCCAGGCCGTTCAGGAGGGTTTCCCCTTCAAAGCCCTTACGGTTGATCTCATCATATAATAACATGGCGCCGGCGAGGTCCTGTTTTTGGAGAAAATCAAGAAAGCGGAAAAAATAATCCTCGTCGAGGATATTCAGGTGTTCCAGGGTATTCGTATACGTTAGTTCGCCGTTGGTGAAACTTACGATCTTGTCGAGTATACTCAATGCATCCCGCATGCAGCCTTCGCTTTTTTGTGCGATCACCTGCAGTGCTGTTTTCTCCGCTTTAATATGTTCTTTTTCGATGATCTCTTCCAGGTGCTCAACTGTATCAGCGGGTGTTATGCGTTTAAAATCAAATATCTGGCAGCGCGATAAAATGGTTGGTAGGATTTTGTGTTTTTCCGTAGTGGCGAGGATGAAAATGGCATAAGGTGGTGGCTCTTCCAGCGTTTTTAGAAACGCGTTGAAAGCGGACGCACTAAGCATATGAACCTCATCGATAATATATACTTTGTACTTGCCGGCCTGCGGTGCAAAACGAACCTGATCCGTCAATGCCCTGATATCGTCTACCGAGTTATTACTGGCCGCATCCAGTTCATGTATATTAAAGGAACTGCCGTTGTTAAATGAAACACAGGATGTGCAAACGTTACAGGCTTCGCCGTCTTCCTGCTGGTTCTCGCAGTTGATGGTCTTGGCAAGTATCCGCGCGCAGGTTGTTTTACCAACACCCCTTGGTCCGCAAAAAAGGAATGCATGCGCCAGTTGGTTATGTCTGATGGCATTTTTAAGCGTGGTAGTAATATGCGACTGCCCCACAACCGTCGAGAAATTCTGAGGACGGTATTTCCTGGCGGAAACGATGAAATTTTCCATACGATGGCAAGTTAAGCGGAATTCGCGAATTAAAATAACAGTAGAAATTAACCGCAAAGAAATAAGAGCGCTAAGAAAAAAGAACTTTTGGGTAAACCAAATATTTGATTAATTTTTCATTTGTTTAGGGGTTACATTCGTACTTCGTACCTCGCACTTCGTACCTCAAATTTTATTCCCATGCCTGAATATATTTTATCCCTCGACCAGGGAACCACTTCTTCCCGGGCGATTATTTTTGACCATGCCGGAAACCAGGTTTCCCTGGCACAGAAGGAATTCACCCAGATATTTCCCAAACCCGGTTGGGTGGAACACGATCCCATGGAGATATGGAGCACTCAACTGGGTGTGGCCGCTGAAGCCATTTCGAAGGCATCATTACATATGAAGGATATCCGCGGTATTGGTATAACTAACCAGCGGGAGACCACGGTAGTTTGGGACAGGTTAACCGGGATACCCGTTTATAATGCCATTGTGTGGCAGGACAGGAGAACAGCGGATTATTGCGATCAGCTCAAAGCAGCCGGAATGGAAAAATCCATCCGGGAAAAAACCGGGCTGGTAATCGATGCTTATTTTTCGGCTACCAAACTCAAATGGATATTGGATAATGTTTCCGGTGCCAGAGAAAAAGCCATGGAAGGAAAACTGGCTTTTGGCACCATTGATACCTGGTTGCTTTGGAACCTCACCAAGGGCCAGGTACATGTGACAGATGTAAGTAATGCATCAAGAACCATGCTCTATAACCTCCATACACTTGATTGGGACGATGATCTTTTAAAGGAGTTTGAAATCCCGAGGCTTATGCTGCCTTTTGTAAAATCAAGCAGTGAAGTCTACGGCATAACACAAAAAGTACTTACTTCTGTTTCTGTGCCCATTGCCGGAATAGCAGGGGATCAGCAATCGGCCCTTTTTGGACAAATGTGTACGGAACCGGGGATGGTGAAAAATACCTATGGTACCGGTTGTTTTATGTTGATGAATACTGGGGATAAACCGGTGATTTCTTCCAATAACCTGCTGACTACCATTGCCTGGCAGGTAAATGGCCTTACACAGTATGCGCTGGAAGGAAGTGTTTTTATTGCCGGTGCCGTGGTGCAATGGCTGCGCGACGGTCTGGGCATTATAAAAAACTCCGCTGACGTGGAAAAACTCGCCCGCGAAGTGCATTCCAGTGAAGGGGTATTTGTTGTTCCCGCTTTTGCCGGACTTGGAGCGCCACACTGGAACCAGCATGCCAGGGGCACCATCGTGGGACTAACCCGCGGGAGTAACCGATCTCATATTGCCCGGGCAGCACTCAACAGTATTGCATTCCAGACATACGATGTATTGCAGGCAATGGAAGCAGATTCGGGTATAGCTATCCGTGAGTTGAGGGTGGATGGCGGGGCAACAGCCAATGATTTACTGATGCAGTTCCAAAGCGATATATTGGATGTAAATGTGGTGAGGCCAAAGATAACCGAAACAACAGCGCTTGGGGCAGCTTACCTGGCCGGATTGGCTACAGGATTCTGGATGGATGTAGAAGATATCAGGAAACAATGGCAGCCTGACAAGATGTTTCATCCAAATATGCCGGAAGAAGAAAGAAAAAAATTATTATACGGCTGGCAAAAAGCTGTAAGGGCCGCCAAAGCCTGGACAGAAGATTAATTTTATTAAATCTTCGCGTTCTTGCTTGCCCGCCGGAGCAAAAAGCGAAGGTGGGTTGCTTTGCTGTTAGACTTTAATAAACATGAGAAGGGAAGAAATGACAGCCCGGTTACGGGAGGATAAAATCTGGGACCTGATTGTAATTGGCGGCGGTGCAACAGGCCTTGGTATTGCCATTGATGCCGCCACCCGCGGATATAGCATTCTCTTGCTGGAGAAATATGATTTCGCAAAAGGCACATCCAGCCGCAGCACCAAGCTCGTTCATGGCGGTGTGCGTTACCTGGCACAGGGAAATATCAAACTTGTGCGCGAAGCATTACGTGAACGGGGTCTGCTGTTGAAAAATGCTCCTCACCTTACCCGAAAACAGGCTTTTATTGTTCCGTCTTACCGCTGGTGGGAGAAATGGTATTATGGTACAGGACTTAAGCTATATGACCTTTTATCCGGCAAACTGGGTATTGGGAAAACCGAGATACTTTCTGCTGCAACTGTTTTGCAACGGTTACCAGTAGCCGAAAAAAAAGGGTTGTCTGGCGGAGTGGGCTATTACGATGGTCAATTTGATGATGCCCGCTTAGCCATTAACATGGCTCAAACCGCGGTGGAGCATGGTGCGGTAGTAATTAATTATGTTTCTGTAACAGGCTTATTGCAGGAGAACAAGAAAATCTCCGGTGTGGAAGCGGTTGATATACTTGAAGGCCGTTCATACAAACTACGGGCCAAAGCAGTAATCAATGCCACCGGGGTATTTGTGGATAATGTGATACGTATGGAAGATGCGCAGTCCCCCGGCATGGTGGCACCTTCACAGGGGGTACATATCGTACTCGATAAAAAATTCTTCCCCTCCGATACGGCACTTATGATACCTAAAACCGCAGACGGGCGGGTACTCTTTGCCGTGCCTTGGCATAACCGCGTAGTAGTGGGTACAACGGATACGCCTGTTGATCAGATATTGCCGGAACCATTGCCCTTCCTGGAGGAGATCAGTTTTATTATTTATCATTTCAATAAATACCTCAGTTCAGATATCAGGGAATCCGATATACGGAGCATTTTCACAGGCCTGCGGCCATTGGTCAAATCATCGAATACTGGAAATACATCTATACTTTCACGTGACCATACGATCGTAGTATCAGGCGGCGGACTGGTAACCATCACCGGGGGAAAGTGGACCACCTATCGTAAGATGGCCAGGGATGCCGTTGATAATGCCGCTTTTGTAGGTAAACTGGACATTAAACAGTGTATAACCGACAAGCTTAAAATTCATGGCTGGCAGACAGGTACAGCAGAAGATGATCCGTTGCATGATTATGGCGCAGATGCAGAACATATATATAACCTGGCAAAAGCTGATCCTGAACTGGCCGAAAAACTGCATCCTGATTTTCCTTTTATCAGGGCAGAAGTATTATGGGCCATTAGAGAGGAAATGGCCATGACGCTGGAAGATATGCTGGCCCGCCGATTGCGGTTGCTTTTCCTGGATACACGTATAGCCATGGAAGTTGCACCGGTTGTAGCACATCTTATGGCAACAGAAATGGGAAAAGATAAAGACTGGGAAGACTTGCAGGTTGAAAATTTTATGCAAACTGCACATGGATATTTGCCCTGATATAAATGCTTTTAATATCTTGTATAAAATAAAAAATTATGCCTCCATTTCTCGCCGAAATAATTGGAACCGCCCTGATCATTGCTTTTGGTAATGGTGTTGTGGCCAATGTGGTTTTAGCCAAAACAAAAGGTCATAACAGCGGATGGATCGTAATTTGTTTTGGATGGGCCATTGCGGTTTTCATTGGCGTGTATGCTTCTGCTGCAGTAAGCGGAGCTCATTTAAATCCTGCTGTCACCATTGCGCTGGCAGCCATTGGCGATTTCCCCTGGGCCGATGTGCCAGGATATATTGCAGCCCAACTTACGGGTGCATGCATAGGGCAGGTATTAGTCTGGCTTACCTACAAGCAACATTTCGATGTTACTGAAAATGCCGCCGACAAGCTGGCATGTTTTTCAACCGGCCCGGCAATTCGTAACCTGCCTTTTAACCTGTTGACGGAAATATCAGCTACATTTATTTTTATGCTGGCCATCCTGTTTATCACAAAACCGGAAATGAAACTGGGTGCGCTTGATGCATTGCCTGTTGCATTACTTGTACTGGGGATTGGATTGGGGCTTGGCGGACCAACAGGCTATGCTATAAATCCTGCACGGGATCTGGGACCTCGCATTATGCATGCAATATTGCCTTTAAAAGGAAAAGGATCCAGTGATTGGTCTTATGCATGGGTACCCATCGTTGGACCGATAGTTGGGGGAC
>JAHEEX010000062.1 GCA_024640465.1 Sphingobacteriales bacterium
TCTCGTATGCTGTTGGATTCTTTAACCAATCTGCATCTTTGCCATCCTTATAAATAATGGCTTCATATTCTTTTCCCGCGGGCAAAAACCCAAAAGTGATATTAGCCGTTCTTCCCAACTCATTGGTGATCGCGCCAATGAACCAATCGTTCCTGCCCTTTGCCTTTCGGGCGATGGTCAGGTATGCACCGGGTTCAGCTTCCAGGTATACCGTGCTGTCCCAGTCAACTGCCACCTGTTTGATGAATTCGAATGCGTCCATATGCTTTTCATAATTCTCAGGCAAATCAGCGGCCATTTGTAAAGGGCTGTACATGGTAACGTAGAGGGCTAGTTGCTTTGCAAGTGTTGTGTGCACCTGTTCTTTTTTATTGGGATCATACGCACTCATTTTGATCTCGAATATACCCGGTGTATAATCCATTGGGCCACCCATCAGCCTGGTGAATGGCAGGATGGTTTCATGCGCTGGCGGATTACCCTTGCTCCATGCATTGAATTCATTACCCCTGGCAGCTTCTGAGGCCATCCAGTTTGGCCAGGTGCGTTGCAACCCCGTTGGCCTTACCGGCTCGTGTGCATCGAGCATGATCTCGTATCCGGCAGTTTTTTCTGCAGCACGATTGTAATGATTAACCATCCACTGTCCGTCGTGCCACTCCCCTCTGGGGATGATCCTGCCTACATAACCAGTTTTCACGGCATCATAACCATTATTTTTCATAAAGCGATAAGCTGAATCCATCCTCCTGTCGTAATTGGTGGCAGATCCCGAAGTTTCATGGTGCATGATGATCTTGACTCCTTTTGACGCAGCATAGCGATGTAATTCTGCAACATCATAATCCGGATAAGGCGTTACAAAATCAAAGACTTCTTCTTTCCATTTACCAAACCAGTCCTCCCAGCCAATGTTCCAGCCTTCCACCAATACACCCTGTATTCCATTTTTAGCGGCAAAATCGATATAACGTTTAACATTAGCCGTAGTAGCGCCATGTTTGCCTGATGGTTTTGCTTCTGCACCGGTTGTAGAAGCATTTTGTGTGCCGGCATAATCCCAGGTTGATTTGCCCACATGCATTTCCCACCATACCCCTACAAATTTCTGTGGTTTGATCCATGATGTATTCCTGATTGCTGTAGGTTCGTTGAGGTTAAGTATGATTCGTGAAGCCAGTATATCCGTCGCCTTATCACTAACATTGATCACCCGCCAAGGTGTATGGAAAGGAGCTTTGAGATAAGCTTTATTGCCAACCGCATCAGGAACAATATGACTTTTTAAAACAATCCCGTTAGTTGGATCCACAACCAGTTGCATGGCAGGATAATTCACCAGCGCCGCTTCATGGATGTTTATATACAAACCCTTATCGGTTTTCATCATGAGCGGTGTCTGTACACCTTTTGCTGCAAAAACTTTACGGGTAGAAATTTCAGTGGCATTCCCGGCAGCAAAAGCATCTACCGCACTGAGTTTCGAAACAGAATATGGATATTCATTGGTATCATAATCACCGGGTATCCACCAGGCTGTATGGTCACCTGAAAGACTAAACGAAGTGAGTTCATCTTTCACCACAAAATACTGCAGGTTTGGCTGACCGGGGAATTCATACCTGAAGCCAAGGCCTTTATCGAATAAACGGAATACAATCCGGATAAGCAGTTTTTTATCATCTTTCTGTTGCAGTATCACTCCCAGCTCACGGTAATTATTACGGATAGATCTTTCTTCACCCCATACCGGTGTCCAACTGTTATCCACAGAAGCAGAATCCACAGAAACCAGGTTAAGGTTACGCTCAAACCCTTTATCGTCATTAATAAGTATACCCAGGTTTCCAGGGTTTACAACACCCTGTTGCAGCAGGGTTAAATTATACATTGGCTGGCCCGATTGGGTGAGTACAAATTCGAGCCGGAGTCGTTTATCAGGCGATGAAATGGTATATGATTGTGAAAATGAAATACTGAAAAAAAAGAAGGCCATTATGGAAAATACTGTTTTCATAAAAATGCTTTATTTGATTCGGCGAAGCTAATTCAAAATCATAACTGATTGGCTGATTTTTGTCATACACTGTTTATCCGAAAAGAAAAATGAGCGCTGAATTTAATTGTCAAAAACCAATATTTTTGCGAATGCCATATTTCGATTCATTCCTGGATAAAAAAATAAATGAAAGAATTTCAGGCAATTTCCTGCGCTGCCTGTCTGTAAAAAATGGACTGATTGATTTTTGTTCTAATGACTACCTGGGCATTGCTACAAACAAGCTTTTACAGGAAGATGTAAGCAAACAGTACAATCATGGCGCTAAAGGATCCCGTTCCCTTGCCGGAAATTCTCAGATCGCCGAAGAAACGGAAGCCATGATTGCGGCATTCCATCAATCCGATGCGGCACTGATATTCAACTCCGGCTACAATGCCAATACGGGTATACTTAGTTCTGTTCCACAAAGGGGTGACATCATTTTATATGATAGCCTGGCACATGCATCCATACGCGATGGGATCAGGTTATCCCAGGCTCAATCTTTCTCTTTTATGCATAATAATATGCCTGATCTCGAAGCTAAACTGAGGCAATTCCCTGCTACTAAAGAAAGGAATGTTTTCATAGCAACTGAAACCGTTTTTTCCATGGATGGTGATTTCGCTCCTGTTGCTTCCATAGTGAATCTTTGCTCAGAATACGGGGCACACCTTATTATTGATGAAGCCCACGCTATTGGTGTGATCGGCGATAATGGCGAAGGGCTGGTCCAAAAACTTGGCCTGCACGAACAGGTCTTTGCACGGATTTATACTTATGGCAAAGGGCCAGGCTGCCATGGTGCGGCTATAGTGGGGAGTAATAAACTAAGGTCCTATCTCATTAATTTTGCCCGTTCATTTATATTCACAACAGCCTTACCTGAATCCGTCATCAGGGCAATTGCAACATCTTATGCAATTTTCCCAGGCATGAAAAAAGAAAGGGAACAACTTAAAAAATTGATTGATTTCTTTCAAGTGCAGGCTCTACCATTTAAAAAACTATATAGCATGACCCCGGTGCAGGGCGTGATCATTCCGGGCAATACTGAAGTTAAACATGTAGCTTCAAAACTTGAAATGGATGGATTTGATATAAGACCTATTTTATACCCCAGTGTTCCTAAAGGAAAAGAAAGGCTAAGGATCAGCCTCCATTCTTTTAATACGGAAAGTCAGTTAGAAAAAGTATTACAGCTTCTGAATTAACCGCCAGGAAACAATGGCGCAAGGAGTTTATTAAGATCATACTGTATATCTTCATGCAAGGTATCGATCGCTTTCCCGATTTTTTTCAACTGGTTCTGGTATAGATTATTCAGTGCGGGATTCTTATCGATCTTAATACCACTGTCTTTTACCAGTCTGCAGAAATGGATGAGCAATTCCGCCTCGGCCTGTTTTGATCCGGAAAACCGGATATACTTATTCGTTATCCTGAGCACTTTTCGGATGGTCTTCTTGGCAAAATAAACATGGGAAACGTTAATCTCCAGAAAAGCAGCTTCCATTTCTTTTTTCACACCCTCGATATAACCCGCAATATCATGTGCTTCAAAAAGAAGGAATGTCAGCAGTTCCTTATTTTCTTTTTTAGACCTTGCCAGCTTTAGCGTAAGCTCCACAAGTTCATGATGAGGGAGCGCTTGTAACTCCTGCTTTATTTCCTGAATGGTTGCTGCCTTCATAGTGATACTTCAGATCAGGAAAAAAAATCATCGAGTGATTGAAAATAACTTTCACCCCAGCCTTCCGTGATATCGTTATACTCACTGTCCGGGATATTGGTATGCCGCAATTCAACGGATGTTCCCTGTGCATGGGCATGCAGGATGATGGTCACTATGGAAGCTTGTTCCTGATCACCAAAATACCATTCCTGCTCTATCCTTTTCCCCGGGATAAAAGAGATATTTTTTCCAACGATACTTCCGTCCCATAAGGAGAATTCGGAGCCTGGTTCTTCAGACATCACTGCTGGCTCACCTGTCCACAACTGAATGGCAAGGGGATTGGTTAGTGCATTATACACTTCATCGGGAGTGGCGGGGATGATATAATATTTCTTATAATCTTTCATAATGGAGCATATCTTTCCCGAAGATAAATGCTTTCTCCGAACCTTTTTCAACCGGCAAAATACAATACCAGTAATTGCGCAACCAGGATCCGAAGAATTGTAACCAAAGGATATACGGTGGCATAAGCCTGTGTGGGCAGATCATTATTAAAATAGGAAGAACTGAATGCAAGTGCAGCAGGATCCGTATAGGTTCCTGCCATTAAACCCAGCAGGGGCATATAGTTAATTTTAAAAATCCACCGAGCGATCAGGACCATGGTCAGCATTGGCAGGATGGTAATACATAACCCATACAACATCCATTGCAGGCCATTGAATTTGATGAAAGTTTGGTAAAATGTTTCACCGGCATGAATGCCTACTGCGGCAAAGAACAAACATATCCCAAAGTCTTTCATAAACAGGATGGCACTTTGGTTCAGGAAAGAATGGATGGTACTGATGCCGCCAAATCGGCTGATTAAAAGCGCTACCAACAGGGGCCCTGCTGCCATGCCCAATTTTACCGGCGCGGATAAGCCTGGCAAAAGAATGGGTATGGAGCCAACAATAACACCCAGCACAATGCCCAGGAAAATAGAAAGCAACTGGGGCTCCATTAAACGTTTTTCAGAATTACCCATCAGCTTTACTACTTTTTTCAGCGATTCATCCGTACCAACCACACGGATGCGGTCGCCATAGTGCAAAACGAGGCTGGGAGTAGCGAGTAATTCCAATCCGGAACGATAAACCCGTGTGATATGCACCCCAAAATAATCTTCTAATTCGAGTTGCTCTATCGACTTTTGAACGGCACGATTACTGGTAACTAAAATTGTGGTGGCTTTTGTATTGGACTCTGATTCAATAAACCGGTCTGTAGAAACCTGTCCCAGTATTGAAACCGCTTTTTCCACATCTTCCGGCAAACCTACGAGCATTAAAACATCTCTCTCTTTCAATACTGTATTGCCCTGGGGCGATTCTACAATAACAGATCCGCTGTGTTTTAAACGCGAAACAATTATAGTATCGTTCATATCCTGCAAAAGATCATCTATAGACTTGCCAATATAAGCAGGTTTGGTAACCCTGCATTTTGTTGTTTGCGGAGCGGGATAATTTTTTTTAACGCCCTGTTCAAATAATGCTGTTTCTTGCTTCACATTGATCTTAAAGAGGTACTTACCCAGCACCATAACCGCAATGACACCCAGTACACCAAAAGGATACGTTATGGCATATGCATTCGTTGGATCATTAAACACAGATCCGGAGTGTTTGGCGGCAACATCATTCAAAGCAGCTTTTGCAGCACCCAGTCCTGGAGTATTGGTCACCGCCCCAGACATGATACCAACCAGGTTATCCATCCCTGTCCCGGTTGTTGTCCATAGAAGGATGGTTACAAGGCCTCCTCCAAGAACAGTTCCTATAGCCAAAGCATTATACAAGAGGCCGTCTTTACGGAATGAAGCAAAAAAAGATGGACCAACCTGCATCCCGACCGCATATACAAATAAGATGAGACCCATGTCTCGTAAAAAATCCATGGTATGGGGGTCAAGCCTGTATCCGAGGTGCCCGGCCAGTATACCGGCAAACAGCACTCCTGAAATACTGAGTGATATTTTTTGGATTTTGAGCTTTCCCAGCGTAATACCTACTGCCATCACTAAGAATACCAATATGAGTGAAGCAGCAATGCCCGGGTTTTCTGTAGGTTGTAATAGTTTGAGTAGCCAGTCTGGAAACATAAGAGGTTCTTAGGTACCTGCAAATATACCGACCAACGACGACCATCAGGATGAGGAAAATCATTTAATTAGTGAGAAATGAGGGGTTGATTTTTTAACCGCAAAGATTTAAAGGGCGCAAAAACATTCAATTATTATGGCTTTGCCCCTATTTCGCAGCCCTCTTCCAGGCAACGCTTTGGCCTGAAAAAACCGGTTGCGAACAAAACTCCACCAAACAGCAATGCAGGCCAGGCGCCGTCATCAAAATAATAAATGCCTGCGCCAATAAATAAGGAACCCAGGCTCCAGCGGAGAATGCGACTAAACCAGATCAGTCGTTTTGTTTCTACAGTATCTGTTTGAACTGACATAATTTTTCTTCTATGATGATTTGATTTCTTCAAACCGGGTTTCTTCCAGGCCTGGTTTTGCAGCATCTTTTCGCGGTGCAACAGCACAACCCTGCGTACCACAGCAACCGATATTCAGTATCGCCATAGTTGTTAACATGCCCCCACCCATGCCCAATAGCCATTCATGCATGATAAATGCCTGGCCGATAACAGTAACACCGATCACTAACCGAAGAATACGCACAATATCCCAGCGTTGTTTTAATGTTTCTATAAGGTTCATTTGATTTTGTTGTTTAAAGAAGTCCATGCACCGCCATTATATACTTCTAATCCGATGGCAGCGAGTTGAGATTTTGCCATGCCGCTTCTTGCTCCACTCCTGCAACAGGTTATTATTGGTTTACCTGTTTTTTTTAGTTCCTGCACCTTTGATTTTATCTGATCTAAAGGAATGTTCCTCGCCCCTTCAATATGACCTGCTTTATACTCTTCCGGGGTTCTTACATCAACTATGATGGCCCCTTTAGATAATAGACTTTTATAGTCGGTCCCCGGTCCAAATAAATTCTTTAAAAATCCAAACATCTATGTTTTTTTTTAAGATCAGCAGAAAAGGGATTATATCCCCTTTCAAACTGATCATGATTATTTATCCAATATCCATTATCCTTTATCTCTATAATAGCGTACTCGGACATACGTATTCGCTCACTTTAAACTTCCCGCTTTCTTTAATGTCCTTGAATCCGCCTTTTACATCCACCAGGTTATCATAACCCCTGGCACGCAAAATAGAATTGAAGATCATGGACCTGTAGCCACCGGCACAATGCACATAGTATGTTTTATTCTTGTTGATATGGGCCATGCTGTCATTGATCACATCAAGTGGCAAATTTTCAGCATCCAACAGGTGCTCACTCAGGTATTCACTGTTCTTGCGTACATCCAATACATTTACCGGGCCTTTCTCCATGATAGCGGCCAGTTCTTTTACATCAATTGATTTGATCTGGTCAACTTCCTTTCCTGCTTTTTTCCAGGCATCAAATCCACCATTCAGGAATCCAATAGTAAAGTCATATCCAACACGAGCCAGTCGGGTTATTACCTCATTTTCCCTTCCTTCATCTGTAACCAGCAGTATTTCCTGTTTAATATCCGGGATCATCGCTCCTACCCAGGGGGCGAAACTGCCATCGATTCCTATATTGATTGAATTGGGCACAAAACCTTTTGCAAAAGTCTGCGGATCACGTGTATCCAGTATTAAGGCACTTGTTTCATTGGCCGCAGTTTCAAATGCTTCCGGGCTCAGGCTATGCTGACCACGTTCCAGTACTTTATCAATGCTCTCATAGCCCTGAATATTCAACATCACATTCAAAGGAAAGTATGCCGGCGGGGCTACAAGCCCTGTGGTTACCTCTTTAATAAATTCTGCTTTGGTCATGTTGGCCCTTAATGCATAATTTGTTTTCTTCTGGTTCCCAAGTGTATCAGTGGTTTCTTTACTCATGTTTTTACCACAGGCACTTCCTGCTCCATGAGCGGGATATACAATGATATCATCTGCCAGTGGCATGATCTTGTTTCGTAATGAATCATATAAATATCCGGCAAGCATGTCCTGTGTAAGATCAGCTTTTACTTTTTGTGCAAGATCGGGACGTCCAACATCGCCTATGAATAATGTATCACCACTGAACAGGCCAATCTCTTTTCCTTTTTCATCAATCAGCAGGTAGCAAGTGCTTTCCATTGTATGACCCGGTGTATGAATAACACGTATCCTGGCTTTACCAACTTTGAGTTCTTCTCCATCTTTTGCAATATGTGCTTCGAAGGAAGGTTTTGCATTGGGACCAAAGACAATGGGTGCGCCCGTTTTCTTACTCAGATCCAGGTGTCCACTTACAAAAATCTGCATGGAAGTGTGTTTCCAGCACATATTTAATCTTCGCATTATTATTATCTGCTTTCTGGATATATGGCTGCACTTCACGCAGGGGATCAATAACCACTGCTTCGCCATCACTTTCAATATAATAGGCACCCTGTGCCAAGCAACCGGTGTAAATCTGTTCAACAGTCATGAATTACTTATTTTTTTGAATTATTATTATAAGATACAAAATTGATACTTTTTTAGAAGATTTTATGTGACCGGTATCACAATAACTTTTATGGCAATAGTAAATCAATTGGTTAGGTGTAAGATTAACAAAAATCAAACATTTGCCTATTATTCAACCAGAAAGAGCGTATACTGTGTAATATAATTTTTTAGCCCACAGAGTAACACAGAGCAAAAATGAGAACCACTGAGAAATACAACATATTCTCTGTGGCTCTCCATTTCCTCTGAGGCACTCTGTGGCCTGTATTTTTTTGAGGACAGTAAAATTATTTAATTGAAAGACTGACTAATGTCCACCACCCAACGGGAAGAATAATTGCTGAACAATGATATATATGCCCATTACCAGCACAAACCAGCCAAAGCCTTTCTTCAGTTTGTCGCCATCCACTTTTGTACTTAGTTTATCGCCAATAAAAATGCCCACTATCGCCAGGGAAGTTACTATGAGCAATAATTTCCAGTCCATAGTTGTATGGGAAAGGTCACCAGTGAACCCTATCAATGATTTTGCGGCAATGATCAGCAATGAGGTACCCACCGCCTGTTTCATAGGCAGTTTACTCAGAAGCACCAATGCGGGAATGATCAAAAATCCACCACCGGCGCCAACCAGTCCGGTAAGCACACCCACTAAGGCACCTTCCACTAAAATCAACGGGTAGTTAAATTTTTGTTCACCATTTCCGTTTTCTGCCGGTTTTTTCTGGTCACGTATCATGGAAATAGAAGCAAATACCATCAGGACAGCGAACAAAACCATCATGAGTATCGACTTGGTAACAATGAATCCACCAATGGTAAATACTTCATTGGGGATCAAGGGTATGATATATTTTCGGGTAGCAAACACCGCGAGTATGGATGGAGCACCAAAAATGATAGCGGTCTTCAAATTAACAAGTCCTTGCCTGTACTTTGGCAAAGCGCCAACAAGGCTGGTAGAACCAACTATAAATAGAGAATATGCAGTTGCCAATACCGGCTCTACACCCATTAGGTAAACAAGTACAGGAACAGTGAGAATTGAACCACCGCCTCCTATTAATCCAAGTGAAATTCCAATGATCAATGAAGCCAGGTAACCTATTATTTCCATTTGCATATTTTGTGGCTGCAAAGTTGAAGATAATGTTATTATTTCTAGGTGATATATATCACGCAGCAGGTGGTATGACAGTATCTGCGGTATGTGCAGTTTTCATGCTATACCAGTTTATTATCAAGAAAATTACCCCTGCTTTTTAATGGCTTCGAACCTGGCCATCGGAGCCATCTTAGCTTTATTCAGGCTGAGTACATTTCCTTTAATTGCATAGTTATCAACTTCCCGCAACATTTTCAAATATGCAGATTCCAGATCCATATTTGACGGACAAGCTTTCATGGTGCTCAACATTTGTGAAAAAGAAATTTTTGTTGGCTCTGGAGTAGTATAACCACCACCGTAGGTATTACATCCGCTAAAACCCGAAACCCGATTTCCGTCTTTAGTGAATTGTAAAGTTACTTCGTTCATTGTGGTCATAGTTGCAGGAATGGGACTGCCCATAAGTTCAATCAAACGCCACTCAGTACCTGCTAATGAAATCACTGTTGCAGTTGTTTGTTTTGGAGATCCGCAACCTGAAATAAATAAATGCACAATTAAAATAACCGATAACAATCTTACCATAAACAGTTTTTAAAAATTATTGAACTTTTCTAAGTGTATATAAATCAGCCATGGCACCTGTAATTCTTTTACCGGACATATCCAGTTGGAACAAAATATTTTCTCCTACCAAATATTGATTGGGCGCATTGGTTATACCCTGAAGAATAATGGTACTCCCCTCGGTATTCCAGGTAAAGGTGCCTGATTTTTCCTTAAATATGTCACTCTTACCAATGTATTTTGTTTTGAGCAGGTATGTCTTATCCTTTTTCAGGGTTAATGATGTTTCAATACCCTGGCAGTCGGCGCAGGGAATCGTACCCGTATAAGTTCCATCCCAGTCCAAAGAAACCATACTATTGTCGCCTGTAGGAAGAGCCTGTGTAGTGTTGATTTTGGGCGAACATCCAATAAAAATAATTATGATACTGAATAAACAATAGCATATGGTTTTCGGGAAAGGCAGATTCATTTTTTTCATATAGATTGGTTTACTCCGTAAAAATAGATACCAGATTAAATAACTGATTTATTTCCTGAAACTTTTCATTTTTCGAACAAGGGCATTGATGATTGTTCTCATATTTTTTTAATACGCTGATCATAGATTTATTAATAAAATTTAGTCAAATTCATACCGTCAAGTTAGTGGAAGGTTTGGATTTTTTCATATATAAATTTTATACTATGAAACCCCTTATTAAAACTATGGCAGCACTAGGCGCCGGATTAGCCGTAGGTGCCGCAGCTGGTGTTTTACTCGCTCCTAATAAAGGAACAGAAACACGCAGGATTATCCGGAAAAAAGGCCAGAAAATAGCTGACAGCCTGCAAAGAAAGGTCAGGGAAGGCGAGCGACTGGTTGTTGGTGTCAAGGACGATTTGAAAGACACCATAAACGGGATCAATAAAAAAATAAACCAGTTTACTTAATTCGTTTTGACGGATGGATTTTCTGGACGTAGATGAATGCAATTGGCATTCAAAATGCAAGTAAAAAGGCTCTCGGAAGAGAGCCTTTTTATTGTTCTTACAATTTGTCTTTATGATGAATAGGTCAGCGGTTGAAACTACTTAATTCCCAAATAAGCGTCAGTTTATAAAATGAGAAAAGATATATTAACCACTACCTGAGTGAAACATTACCTACATTATTTCCAACAACTTTCGCCAGGTCAAGTCCTGCGTTAATTGAAATCCGGTAGTGTATCCCTCCATATAGCCTCGAAATACCGGCATCTTCAGCAGCAGCAAAAAGATTGGGAAATGTTCTTGCCGGAAAACCGCGAAATACATAAATATCATCAGTCACCGGCACATTTTCTCCTATAACTTTAGCTACCGCCTGCATCACAGATCCAGTAACAGCTGAATGAGCTGCAGGATATTCGGGGTGTGGAGGCGTTGGAATAAATGGAAGCCATCCTGGCTGGATAAGTCCCTGGATATAAGATACCGGCCGGATCAGATTGTTGGCATATTTTGAACGAAAGGTAACTATTGATCCATCCCGTTGTGCAATACCTGCTTTAGCATATGCTTCTGCAGCAAGTCCGAGATTAGCACCATTCTGTTCAAGCGCCTGCACAACAAGGGCTATATCATGACCATTTGGCGTATAGCCTACTCCGTTACCCTGGTCAACCCAATACAAAGCGGTATTTTTCTGATCCTGGGTAAGCGTAGCATTTACATCATATACTTCTTTCACCATATTATAAAAATCCGATCCTGGAACCCCACTGTATGTAATTGGAAATGCCGGGGCAGTCAGTGAAGTGTGGACTGTTAGAAAGGTACGCGAGGTACCCAGGTATGGGAAAATGGGCACAGGAACATTTGCCGGAGGTGTTGGTTTCCATACCCGGAAAACACCAGCCGGATCAACAGGGGGTGTATAACCGGCATTGGAAGCATAATATTGATCTGCCAGATACCAGTCATAGATGGCTTTCGCAATTTCGCGGCCATAGGCCTGCGACCGTTCAAAACTGGCGGACCCTTCTGAAGGATTCAGCGCAGCATTATACTTTGCCTCCAGGGCATCAATAGCTGCATTGTTGGCTGGTGTCAGGCCAATATTAAAAGACCTCAGCATGGCAGCCATGGCAGCATTGGCACTGATATCCCAATGGTATCCGTTATTTTTATCTTTATCGGGCATGGCCGGCATCTGGTTTATCACGGTAGAAAAACTGACAGCATTCTTAATTCCATGCCGGACTGACTCGTATAATCCAATTCCCATGAAACCCAGTGCATTACCGGCAAGTGTTGAATTTCTTTCCAGAAGAAAAGACAGCTGAAGCCTGTACCAGTCGTGTGCCACCTGGGCATTTGCTTTCATTACATTGGTTCCAGACACAATATCGTCTGAGATCAGGATATTTTTTCCGGAGTCGATATCATCATTGGACTTTTTGCATCCAATAACTGATAGCAGAAGAAGTGCCGTCATAAAGATGAACTTTCCTGCGGTGCTTTTGGTTACTTCATTTTTCATAATTGATTATTTAATTCAAAATAATCAATGAAAGAAATGAACTCAAGTGCCAATGAGTAACTTGCCAAAAAAAGACTAATTCAGGAATATGCCGGTTGGTAACTGGACTGTAAAAAAACTGAGTGGTTGCACAAAAAATAAGATCCCATCAAAGGATCTTATTTACAGAAACTGACTGGTTGTATTACTAAAAAAGTTGAAAATCGTGCAATACTGATATCTCACTCTATAAACTCAGGGTTTCAATTTTAAATCCCCCACATTATTGCCAATTGTTTTGCCCAATGTCAACCCGGCTGTAATAGATTGACGATAATGTATGCCCCCATACAACCTTGAAATACCCGCTTCTTCTGCCGCAGAGAATAATGAAGTAAATGTCCTGGCAGGATAGCTTCTGAATTCGTAAATCCGATCTGTTACAGGTTCCGTTTCCCCAAGTACTCTTGCAGCAGCCTGCATGGCAGAACCAGTGACAGCACCATGCGCAGCCGGATATTCCGGATGTGGTGGAGTAGTGATAAATGGCAACCAACCAGGCGTAATTACTTTCTGAATATATGTAACAGGCCTGAGTAGGTTATATTGGTATTTGGCTCTGAATGTTACAATTACGGCATCCCTTTCTGCAATTCCTGCTTTTGCATAAGCCTCTGCTGCAATACCTAGGTTTGACCCCTTTTGTTCAATGGCCTGTTTTACTAAGGCAAAATCATGGCCACCAGGTGTATAGCCTACGCCATTCCCCTGATCTACCCAATACAAAGCAGTATTTTTTTGATCCTGGGTTAGCGCCGTATTTACATCAGCTACTTCTTTTACCATTTTATAAAAATCCGATGTATTTACTTCACTATAAGGGAATGGAAATGCGGGAATAGTAAGTGATGTATGCACCGCAAGAAATGTCTTTGCTGTACCTATAAATGGCATAACGCCATTAGCATTTGCAGGTGGTGTAGGTTGCCATAGACCTATTCCAACAGGAGGAACATAACCTGTATTGCCCAGGTTGGCATTATCCGCCGTATACCAGTCGATAATGGCTTTTGCAACACTTCGCCCATAAACCTGGGCCCTGTCGAAACTGGCCGCATCTGTTGCCAGTGGTTTTAACCTTACATTGTACGCATTTTCAAGTGAATCAATGCTGGCCGTATTGGCAACGGTCAGCCCCTGGTTAAATGCTTTGAGCATGGCAGCCATTGCTGCATTGGCACTCTCTGGCCAATAATACGTGGTGTTTGGCGCAACGGCTGGCATGGCTGGCATTCCATTGAGTAATGAAGACAGACTCACATGGTTTGGAATACCGTTTCGAACAGATTCATACAAACCAACACCCAGATGTCCGAACCAGAATCCATTTAATGTGGAATTTCTCTCCAGCAAAAAACGAAGCTGTAGACCATACCAGTCATTAGCAACATCTGCTTTTTCGGTTAATTCTGTGGGCGCAGGCGTTGGATCCGGTTCATCATCATTACAACCCATAAATAAAAAAAAGATGATGCCCAAAACATACAAGATCTTCAGGTTGGTGTTTGCCAGATATACCCTTTTCATACGTTATATATTTAGGGCAATCTAAGATTGATTTAGGCCTCAGGCCATTACCAATGAGTAACTTGCAGGATCAGGCTGTACATTGAAAACGGCAGCAGGTGGATGGAAAAAGAGTAGCATATTTCCCCGGACCAAAATCATTTACCCCTTTCAAATACCAGCATCAGGGCTTCTTTCCGGCTTCTGGAGACATTGATGGTGGCCCCGTCATTCATCACCAGGTATCCACCCTCACCCCGGATGTATTTGGCAATTTCATTGAGGTTAACCATATAAGAGTGATGTACCCTGATAAAAAATGTAAAATCTTTCAAATGCTCTTCCATTTCCTTTAAGGTCCGGCAGGCAGTTATCTTCTTTCCACTTTTCAGGAACAGGTGTGTGTAATTATCTTCTGCCTCACAGCGTACAAGGTCAACAGCAGGAATCATCTCAAATCCCTCCAGCGTGGGGACGGCAATATTTTGAAATCCATTCTGCTTTTGTTGCAAATGACCCTTCATCATTTCAAACTGCTCAACAGTGGGCTTATGATGTTGCTTTTTTATTTTTTCGATCGCTACAACCAATTCTTTAGGATCTATCGGCTTTAATAAATAATCCAAAGCACTGAACCGGATTGCCTTGATGGCATATTGATTATAACTGGTAGTAAAAATGACGGAGAACTCTATGTTTTGAAAATTATCCAGCATATCAAAGCCGTTCATTACAGGCATTTCAATATCCAGAAAAACCAGATCGGGTTTGTGCTTTTCAATGGCGATCAATCCTTCCTTTGCAGACAGGCATCGCTCTTCCACCCGCACATCTTTGCAGTAATCATCCAGCAGGATACTCAGTGTATCCACGCAATGGACTTCATCATCGATTATGATCGCTTTAATCATATATCAAAGGCATTTCTATGATTACTTCAGTTCCGGCACCCTTTCCATCAGCTCCCATTAAATCATTTATCCTGATCGAAGATTTTGCATTTTCCCTTTTACCAAGCAATGCAATTCTGTCAAGTGTGATTTGCTGTCCCATTGATTTATGCAATACCGCCGATTTACTTTCAAATTGCTTTGATTCCTGTCTTCCTATTCCATTATCAGCTATTCGGATACAAAGTTGATCTTTTTCTGCAGATATTTCAATATCCAGCTGACCTGTTTCAGGTTTATGCATCAACCCATGCCAGATGGCATTCTCTGCAAAAGGTTGAATAATGAGAGGCGGAACCTGTACTTCAGCCTCAAGTAGTTCGTCGGGTACCGAAATTTTATATTTAAACCGATCCTGAAAACGAAGTGATTCAAGTTCCAGGTAAAGATGGAGTGATTCCAACTCACTGTCAAGACTAATGGAAGTTTCTTTTGAATTTTCCAGGATCAGCCTCACAAGCCTGGAAAATTTTGTAAGGTACTCAGAGGCCTGTACCTTATCGTTCAGCAAAATAAATTTATTAATGGCATTCAGTGAATTAAAAATAAAGTGGGGGTTCATCTGGGCGCGTAATGCCTGCATTTCCAATACCAGTGCCCTTTGCTGAAGTTCTGCCGTTTTTTGTCGCATATCCGCCAATTGACTTTCCCTCTCTGATCGGGCCAATCGCGCTTTATACCTTTGATACAACCTGCTTCGTATGAACGCATATAAAATGACTGCAAATGTCAACACCGATAAAACACTGAACCAGCCTCTTTCCCAGAATGGAGTACTGATAACAATATCTACGATTCTCTCCGGGCCCTGGAATAGATTCCCCGACCGGGAGGCCTGAATAACCAACTTATATTTACCGGACGGTAGTTCTTCATATTGAATCATTTGATTTGGCGGGGCAATACGCCAACTGTCATTCAGCCCTTCCATCTTATACCGGATAATATTATCTTTCTCTGAAAAATAATCCAGGATCCCAGTCTGAAAAGCGATCTTCCGTTGTTGATCATTGAGTGAAAGCCGGATGTTATTTCTGTTTTCTGATCCCCTTATGAATAATTTATCGTTAATCAAAATTTTATCAAAATAGATTAATGGCGGCGGGTATTTTTTCATTTCCAAAGGGGAAATACGGTCAATGCCATTTACGCCCGCAAAATAGAGATTCCCTTTTTCATCTTTGATAAATGGAATCTGCCAGAAATAAAGGTTTTTCTGATAACCATCCTTTTCTCCCAGGTAACCAACCACACCTGTTTTAGGTTCCAGCCAGGTAATCATACCCTCGCTGTTATTAAACCAAATTTTCCCGGCATTATCTGTTAATATACTCAGGAAACCTATCCCCCGTATCCCGTCATCTTCTGTATACTTTTTAATTAACCTGAACTGCCCATCAAAATGATATAAGTCTTTTACGCCGCCAACCCAATAAGAGTTTGACACTTCATCATAGGTTATACAAGCCCATTCAATATCGTCAATTGGGTTGGGCACCTGAGTCCATTTTCCATTTACCCAGCGATAAGTAAGATTATGTGCCGTAAAATGTAATCTTACAAAAACATACTGATCTTTTGCAACTGCCACGTTGGTTACATGGTAAGGTATTTCAGCAATCAATGAAGCTTTGGTACTTTCCCCATTGATAAAATAAAGTCCATTCATGTCAACCTGTAATACCAGTCCATTTAAAAAAGGCTTCGCATAGTGGGCGCTTACATTAAAAGTATGAATGCTGCTATCATGGAAATCCAGTGAGTTCTTTCTTCTCTTTCCGGTTTGGAGATCGAGCTCAAACATGGTTTGCTCCTCCCAATTAAACAACCAGGCTTTTTGTGATTTTTTATTAATGCCCAGTGGAAAAATCTTTTCTCTCTTGCCCCTTTTCCCATTTTCATATTCCCAGGTGCCAAAATCTTCTGTAACCGGATCATAGCTAAAGATTCCTTCTATTGCACCAATCCAAATGTTTCCATTTATCCCCAAGGAGAAATTTTGAATCCGATCCGGTGCGGGGTGGTC
>JAHEEX010000237.1 GCA_024640465.1 Sphingobacteriales bacterium
TCGGAACAGACAATAACGTTTCTGTAAGAGGAGGTAAAGACAAAACAAAATATTTTGCTTCAGCTTCATACTTCTATAACCAGGGAATTATAGACAATACTGATTTCAACCGGTTTAGTTTCAGGGTCAACCTCGACCAGGAACTCTCCAGTTGGGCAACGATGAATGTTGGATTGAATTATATCAATTCAAGGGCCAATGAAAAGCCGGATGGCAATACCTTCTATTCTCCCATGAATAGCGTAACCATTATCGGCAACTTTCACGATATTTCGAAACGCGATAATAATGGTAATATATTGGCGATTGGTGAACGCGGAAGGGTAAACCCCGTGTCTGTTATCGAAGACATGAAACAGCAGCAGGAAACGAACCGGATCATTTCAAATTTTGGTTTGAAATTGAAACCGCTGAAAGACCTGACAGTAGATTATACAATGGGTATTGACTACCTCGCTCAAAATGGTACAACCTATATCCCTCCTTACGCATATAATGTAAGTCCAGGTTTCTGGGGCGGTGGTCTGACACTGGATCCCACATTAAATGGATACGCCAGCACAGGTAATAACCAGCAGTTCCTGATCAACCATGAACTAAATGCCACACTCAATAAAAAGATTGGCAAGGACCTGGTAAGTACCACTCAATTAGGCTATTCGTTGCAGTATGAAAAAGGAAAATATTCTATACTCCAGGGCCGTGGTATGGCGCCATTTGTACAAACAGTACAAGGTGCCAGTACAGTATTACCCGGCGTGGATCAGCGGAATGAAATTTCCATCTCGGGAGGATACCTGCAGCAAAACTTTAAATATAAAAATCGGTTATTCCTTACCGCTGCCGCCAGGATCGACGGATCATCCGTATTTGGAGAGGACCAGCGTAACCAGCTCTATCTTAAATTTAGCGGAAGCTATGTATTGAGTGATGAAGATTTCTTTGCTAATTCAAGCATCAGTGATTGGTGGGATTTCCTCAAAATTCGCGCTGCATATGGTGAAAGCGGAAACCTGACCGGTATTGGAGCTTATTCCCGTTTCAATATTTACCAGGCATCCCCATTGGTGGGAAGAACGGCGCTTAACAGCCCGGGTCAGCTGGCCAATGAAAATGTAAAGCCGGAAACACAAAAGGAGTTTGAAATAGGAACGGATATGTCGTTTTTAAAAGGACGTATTAACCTTACGTTCAACTATTATGATAAGAAAGTGGAAGACCTGCTGATCAGCCGCTTTATCAATCCCAGTCAGGGTTATACCAGCTTACTGGGTAATGTAGGAACCTTGTCAAATAAAGGGATTGAAATTGCTTTGGGCCTTACACCAGTTCGTAATAATAACTTCAGCTGGGATGTGAATGTGATCTACAATAAAAATACCAACAAGGTAGAGAATATTCCACAGGGGTTGATTCAGTTTAATGTTCCTGCAGGGGCACCGGTTTCTTTATTGCCCGGATATCCCGTTGGTGTATTTTACGGATTTTTCTTTGCTACAAATGAAAGTGGTGAGCAGATAAAAAATACTTCTAATATTCCGGTACAGGAAAGAGGTGTACAAAATTCTCCTACTTCGTATACTGTATCCCGTGATCCGGCAACAGGCTTGCCTACCGGTACAGCACTGAGAAAAGTTATTGGCGATCCTAATCCGGATTGGACAGGATCACTTGTAAATACATTCAATTATAAAAAGTTGAGCCTGCGTATACAATTGGATGCAGTACAGGGGGTTGATGTTTTTAATGCTGATTTTCGTACCCGCCAGGGTGTTGGTAATGGCAGTGAATATGCACAACAGGAACATAATGGTGTTCTGCCCCGTGGATATATTGCCGGTATCTATGGCATTGAAGAATGGAGAATAGATGATGGCAGTTTTGTAAAATTGCGTGAACTGGCATTAAGCTATGCTTTTGGAAGATTGAATAAAACGTTCAGCGATTTCACCGTAACTTTTTCCGGCAGGAACCTTTACAGCTGGGATAATTACCATGGATTCGATCCTGAAACAAATGCAGGTGGCGGAAGCACACTGGCTCGTGGAATTGACTTTGGTAATGTACCTATTCCCAGGACCATGGCCATCACTTTAAATGCTAAATTTTAATTCATCATCCCTAAAGATTTATCAAATGAAATCAATATATAAATTCTCCTTACTTCTTTTAGTCAGCTCCATTGGATTTGTGAGCTGCAAAAAGAACTTTCCCAATCCAAATGACGCCACAGCAGAGCAAACATTGAGTTCTCCTGTAGGGCTGACCGGCGTTGCCGTGGGATTGCAAAAAGCATACAGTAACTCAAGAGCCGGATCATTATACAATCTTGTTTGCGCCAATGGCTTTTCCTCTTTTGAACTAAGCAACCGAAATACAGGTAATGTGGATGAAACCAACCTGTTTAATGGCGGTACAGCAGTGGATGGCAACAATAATGTATTGGGTAATCTTTGGGCAAGCAACCTGAAAATTATTTACGATGCAGATAATGTGATAACAAATTCATCCAACCTGGGCGATAAAGCCTATGCTTCGGGTTTAATCGGATATGCATCTATATTCAAGGCCATGGCATTAGGCAGCCTTGCTGAATTATGGGAAAAAATTCCGGATACCGTTGGTGTTGGCCTTCAGCCAACTTTTATCGACAGGCAGGCGGGTTATGCTAAAGCTATTACCACTTTGGATAAAGCCCTCGCTGCCATTGCAGCAAATCCTATCAGCGCTGATTTCTTATCAAAAATTCCTCCTGGAATGGAGATACCAAATACGTTACTTGCGTTAAAAGCAAGATACATGGGATTTTCGGGTAACCATTCAGGTGCACTTGCTGCCGCTAATGCAGTAAACCTGACTGTTAAAAGCGAAATGCGTTTTGACGCCATCACACCCAACCCCATATTCTTTGTTTCTACATCAACCAATAATGTATTCCAGGTTAAGGACAGTACCATGGGATTGCCTGTAGCCCTCAGGCCAGTTGCTGCAGACAAACGCATTGGTTTCTACATGGTCATTAATACTGCTGCTGCGCCCAGGTGGAGAATCAAAGGTTTTGGTGAAACCTTAACTACGCCATGGCCAATATACCTACCGGGTGAAATGACTTTGATTAAGGCAGAAGCATATGCCCGTGCAAACGACCTGGTAAATGCTACTGCAGAATTGAATAAAATCCTGACCAAAAAAGCCGCCAATGATCCTTATGGTATTGGAGCTGATCTAACACCTTATGCGGGTGGAAATACACAGGCTGAAATCCTGGAAGAAATTTACAGGAACCGTTGTATAGAGTTATACATGCAAGGATGGAAAATGGAAGACCTGCGGAGGTTTGGAAGAAGCAATACGATAAATGTTGAAAAAAACAGGAATCTTTATCCATACCCATTCAGGGAAAAAGATAATAATCCAAATACACCTGCAGATCCTGCATTCTGATATTTTCTGATTAGTTAGTAACCAATCACAGGGGCTGTCTAAATAGGCAGCCTCTTTTATTAACTTTTGGAAAGTCCCCCCACTTTTGGAAAGTCCCCCCACTTTTGGAAAGTCCCCCCACTTTTGGAAAGTCCCCCCACTTTTGGAGGGTTATTCCACAACCGGTAAAAAATGACAAAAAAAATCAAGTAACTATTTCCTGGTGCTTCCACAATTCTTTAAAATGTGCACTACCCTGTAATAAATCTTCCAGGTTTCCTTCCGCAACGATATTGCCCTTTTCCATCACATAGATATAATCAAAATATTTCAGGAGGTGCAATCGATGCAGCGAAGAAACAATTACCTTATCTGCAAACTCTGCAAATAGCTGGTGATAAATTTTGAGTTCGGTCTTTGGATCCACACTGCTGGTGGGTTCATCCAATAGTACGATATCACTTTCCCTTGCTGCAAATAAACCCCTGGCCAGGGCCAGTCGCTGTTTTTGGCCCCCGGACAGGTTTACCCCTTTTTCAACGATATTACTTTGCAGGCCCCTGGGTAACTGCTCTATGACTTCGGTAAAATGAACCTGCCTGCAGATTCTGTCAATTTCTTCTTCAGTGTGCGATAGGCCAAGCGTGATATTATACTCGATGGTGTTCTCAAATATCTCCGGTTCCTGTGGGAATAAAGTAACATGTTCCGAAAGTACCGCGATACCTTCTGGCTGTTCCTCACCATTAATGCTGATCTCGTAACCGCTTTCAGGCGGATACAATCCACGGAGAATAGCCAGCAACGTGCTTTTCCCGCTCCCACTCTCCCCGACCAGCGCTATTCTTTTTCCTCTTTCAAGATGTATATGTAACTTATTTAATCCTGCTGAAAGAGTTGCAGGATTAACTCCGGCCGACCCTTCCTGGTGATGGTGAAAAGAAAGATTTTTTATATCAATCATGTTCCAGTTTTCGGGTAGGGATGCCTGTGACTCCGGCAAATGATGTTCTTCATAAGCCGCCGGAATCAGGAGGGCTGTTTTAACATCAGTGGCATACCTTACCACATCGGTATATAAATACGCCACGTTATGAAACACACTGGTGAACCTTTCTACATAGCCGGCGAGTGTTACCAATCCGCCGAGCAGGAATACCTCTCCCGGAACCCAGTGCTGCCAAACATATCCTACGATCACCACCACATAGATCAACCCTACCATCATATCTGTTACAAACCATTTCCATTCGTTGATGCTGGTGTTTTTCTTAAAAGGCGGGAATATCTGCATCACTCTTTGTAATAAGGTTCCTTCCATCCGGTTCTGTAACCGAAGTGTGATCACCGTTATTACATTGGATAAGCCGTCGAATAAAGTGGAAGAAACCACATGTTCTTTTTCATTTACTTCATCCAGTGTTTTAATATAGGGTTTGTCGAACACAAGAATGATGAACACCACAATTACACCCATGCCAAGTGCAATGGTCCCGAAAACGGGTGAAAACCAGATCATGGCGATAAAGGAAAAAATGAACTTGAAAAAAGTGTGCACATATTCAAAACCCCTTTCGAAAAAACCGCGTAAAGCTTCATGCGCTTTTCTGACACGATTGATAATGGAACCTGAATGGTGGTCCTGGTGCCATTTTACGGGTAAGCGCAGGGTTTTGTGATAAAGCTCCATCAGGAAATTCCGGCCCATATTAAAGGCGAGCTTTCGCTCTACAATCCTGGATGGCCCGTGAAACGACCAATCCAGCAATTTGATACCCAGGTAAGAAAATGCATATTTCCAGGCATGCATCAGTGCGTTCTGCCCGTTTTGTTGTATATCATTTATAAAGAGCCCCCACAACACCGGTATCATGGAATTGGCCAGGTTGCTTAGCATGAAGAAAATATAAATCAGCACATACTGCTTCCGCTCTGCCCTGGCATATTTCCAGGCGGTTTTAAGTAAAAAAAGATATGGGTTTTGCTGAAGCGGTTTCATATCAGGTAAAAGGAAGAATTCTTCAGGTAATCGTTACCGTTGGTTGATTTTGAATGATGAATTGTATTAGTTCATCTAATTCTATACCTGCACGCTGGCAGCCATCCGCTATGTCTTCCCGTGAAACACTGGCTGCAAAACTTTTTTCTTTGAGACGCTTTTTTACCCCTTTGAGTTCCATACCGCTATAGCCTTCGGGCCTCATTAATGAGTAGGCATGCACCAGTCCGCTTAATTCGTCAAAAGCATACAGCATTTTATCCATCTTAGTCACAGGTTCAACACCAAAATGCAATGGACCATGGGATGCAATAGCACGGATGATCTCCGGATCGATACGGCGACTTTCGAGTTCTTCTATAATTTTTTTGCAATGCTGATCCGGCCACTGATCCCAGTCGGCATCATGCAAAAGCCCGGCCATTTCCCATTTCCAGGCACCTGCTTCATCAAGGCCTTCTTTCTCCTTAGC
>JAHEEX010000063.1:0-6896 GCA_024640465.1 Sphingobacteriales bacterium
ATTGGCAGGATCCTTAAGATCAAACGGATTTTTATTCTGGTACGTAAGTTTATCCCCACGCCTGTCGGCTATAGGATAACGCAATGAATCCCTTGCAGGTAAGGTATCCTGTTGCTGTAGGGGTAATGCATGTAGATTACCCGGGTTAGCAAGTGAAGAAGCCGAAATCCCTGCAAGAAAAAATAGGCATAAAAAAGATATCGTGACAAAAAGTCTCGCCAATTTTTCTCCGTCTTGTTGTTGGGTAGAGTTAGAATCAAATAAACTGCAGGGCTTTTTTTATAATGAGTTCAAGGTTTTGCGGTTCCGGAAGAGCAGCAACAGCTTTTTTAACCGCTGTTTCCGCTGCCGTTCTGGGTATACCAAGTGCAACCAGAGCATTTAACGAATCCTGCTCTAAAGTATTGTATATGAACGAGGAATTGGTGTTTTCGATGTCTGTTTTTAGCATTTTATCTTTTAATTCAAGTACGATCCTTTCTGCCGTTTTTTTCCCGATCCCTTTTACCCTTTCAAGGGTGCGACTATCGCCCTGGGAAATGGCCCTTGAAATCTCATCCGGCTTCATCGAAGACAGCATCATTCTGGCCGTTGCTGCACCAACTCCGTTAATTCCGATCAATTGGATGAACATGTTTTTCTCCGACAGTTCAAAAAAGCCATAAAGCGTTTGCCCATCCTCTTTGAACTGCTGGTATGTAAATAATTTGCCCTTTTCCATTTTCTGGATCTGGGTAAAGGTATTCAGGCTGATCTGGACCTCATATCCCACTCCATTGACCTCCAGGTAAACCATGGAAGGTGATTTATAGGTCAGATTTCCGCTCAGGTATGCAATCATCGTACCAATTAAGGGGCAAAAATAACTTGTTTTAGCTAATCGAAGATGTTTCCAATCAATCAGTTCCCTTCATTTTCCCGCCAATTTGTATTTTAGCAGCTTAATTGTATAAAAATCCATTATGCGTACAAAGATTACAGCCGCCATTACTGCAATAGGAGCCTATGTTCCGGAAGACAAACTCACCAATGCCGACCTGGAAAAGATGGTGGACACAAATGATGAGTGGATCGTATCCCGAACCGGGGTGAAAGAACGCAGGATTTTAAAGGGTGAAGGCAAGGGGACTTCAGATATGGTAGTGCCAGCGGTTAAACTGCTGTGTGAAAAAAGAGGCATCCAGCCTAATGAGATCGATTGCCTGATTGTGGCAACCGTTACGCCAGACATGCTTTTCCCTTCAACAGCCAACCTGGTATGTGATAAACTGGGCATCAAAAACGCCTGGAGTTTTGACATTCTCGCGGCCTGTTCCGGTTTTCTATATGCACTTACAACCGGGGCAGCTTTGGTTGAAAGTGGCAGATACAAAAGAGTTGTTGTAGCCGGTGCCGATAAGATGAGTTCCATAGTAGATTACAGCGACCGTACTACCTGTATCATTTTTGGTGATGGGGCTGGCGCCGTTTTACTGGAACCCAATATTGATGGTTATGGTGTACTCGATTCTATATTGAAAAGCGATGGCAGCGGTGGCAAACACCTGCACATGAAAGCTGGCGGCTCTGTTAAACCGGCAAGTATTGAATCAGTAACCAATAAAGAACATTTCATTTACCAGGAAGGGCAGGCTGTTTTCAAGTTTGCCGTTACCGGTATGGCCGATGTTGCCTATGAACTGATGCAACGCAATAATCTTGAGGCAGATGATATTGCCTGGCTGGTACCACACCAGGCAAATAAAAGGATCATTGATGCTACTGCCAGCAGGATGGGATTGCCTGAAGAAAAGGTGATGGTCAATATACAGCATTATGGAAACACCACAGCAGCTACATTACCACTTTGCCTTTGGGATTATCGTAAGCAATTAAATAAAGGAGATAATATAGTGCTGGCAGCCTTTGGTGGAGGCTTTACCTGGGGGGCAACACTGCTTAAATGGGCGTATTAGTATCAGGAAATCGAAAGTTGAAAATGGAAAATAAAAGACAGGTTACCCATCTTTCAGAATTTCCGAGAATTTGAAGAAGCTCAATTAAGACTTCTTATTACGGATGAACACCATAAAATCTGTTTGCGGTATAGTCTTGACGCCCAGTGTACGCATCATGGTTACTAATTGCCCCCGGTGATATGTGCTGTGGTTCATAACATGCATGACTGTTTCATATACTGCCTGACTAAACAATTCCTTTTTTGAATTTTGGTATTCATATACATTCATCAGCATTATGTCAGATGCATTTTTTACCCATTCTTCCCATTGTGCGGATTGTTGTAATAAGCCCAGCACAACATCCTGCATAGATGGATTATCTGTCTCTGCTGGTATAATGATTTTCTCCTGACGCATTACCCTTTGCCACCAGGCAGTTTCTGCCACCCACATATGAAGCACAGTTGCATATAACGTGGGAAAACTGCTTTCCACATTTTGCCGGTGCTGTGCTACATCCAATGACAGAATGAGGTCCGTAATACATTTATTGGCCCAGAGATTATAAGCGGCATATTGACCCAGTAATTCCTTCATCTTTTTCAGTTACATTTGAGTACCTGTAAGATGCATAAAAAAATCAACCAACTCTTAAAAATGGCAGATAAAAATTTCCCCTTTTCCGGCTTTAGCTCATTGGCCATTCATGGCGGCCACGAACAGGACCCCAAATACGCACACCTGACTCCTATTTATGCTTCATCTACCTATGTATTTGACGAAGCGGAACAAGGCATGAGAAGATTCAGCGGAGAAGAACCCGGCTATATCTATGCCAGGTGGGGTAACCCCAACCTCACTGAAGCAGAAGAAAAGATTGCGGCTATGGAAACTTTTGGGGTAACTGATGAATTTGGACAGCCGTTACAAGTGAAGGGAATACTTCATGCTTCAGGTATGGCAGCCATAAGTACTTTGTTCCTGTCAACTTTAAAAAAAGGTGATAAAGTGCTCTCACACTTTTCACTCTATGGTGGGACACAGGAAATGCTGAATAAGATATTACCGCCACTTGGAATGGACTCTGTGATTGTTGATCTGCGCGACCTTAACAAAGCTGAAGAATCATTGAAGCAGCATCCTGATATCCGTATGATCTATCTTGAAACACCTGCCAATCCCACCATACAATGCGTGGATATTGAAGAGCTGTCAAAATTGGGCAAACAATACGGCAAAATAATTGCATGCGATAATACTTTTGCCACTCCCTACCTTCAGCAACCCTTCCGGCTAGGCGCAGATTTTGTGATACATTCAACCACGAAGTTCCTGAATGGTCATGGCACACTGATCGGGGGAGTTTGCCTTGGCAGGGATATTGATTTCATGAAATCCCATGCCACTAAAATACACCGGATGCTTGGGGGCAACAGTAATGGTTTCGATGCCTTCCTGTTGGTAAACGGAATGAAAACACTGGAGATCAGAATGGAAAGGCATTGCCACAATGCCATGGAAGTGGCTTCATTCCTGGAAACACATCCGGCCGTGGCGCAGGTTAATTATAACGGGCTCCCCTCCCATCCAGACTATTTTGTAACAATGAAGCAAATGAAATATCCCGGGGCTATGCTAAGCTTTGAAATGAAAGGAGGACTTAATGCGGGGATCAGTGTAATGAATAAACTGAAAATGTGTACCCGAACAGTTTCACTGGGTACCTGCGACACCCTTTTATGTCACCCTGCATCCATGACTCATTACAGTGTACCCCGTGAAGACAGGATCAAATATGGCATAACGGATGGACTTATCAGAATGAGTGTTGGCATGGAAAATATACAGGATATACTTAACGACCTTAACCAGGCATTACAATATTGAAATGACAAGTACCCTGATTTTCTGGTTCCGCATAGCCGCTATACTGCTGATGGCTTACACTGTTTATACTTTTGTGAAAGCCGCATTAAAAAGGAAGTACTGGATTCCTAAAAACAATAAAGATGTAAAAGATCTTCTCGGTGATGCGTTTACGCTAGCTGCCGGTGTTTTTGTACTATTCATGCTCCAGAAAAATTACCAGGAACCTATGGACAGAATCATGGCGACTCAGCAAAAACCATTTCCGGACCTGCAGTTCACAGATGCGGGTACCGGCACTGTCAAAAAATTAAGCGATTATAAAGGCCGCATTGTTGTGTTGAATATCTGGGCTACCTGGTGCCCCCCATGCAGAAGAGAAATGCCCGACCTGGACAAGCTTGAAAAAACCTTTGCCAATTCCGGACTTTCAGTGATTGCCCTTTCTGATGAAGACCCTCAAACAGTGAATCAATATATAAGTGAGCATTCGTTTACATTTACAACCGGCACTTTTAACACCATGCCCGAGGAAATTTCAAAGGTTGGCACCAGGCCGGTTTCCATCCTGATCGACAAAAACGGACAAGTGGCAGATATGGTGGTTGGTGCAAGAGGCTA
Organism: Sphingobacteriales bacterium; assembly: GCA_024640465.1. Lineage (GTDB taxonomy): Bacteria > Bacteroidota > Bacteroidia > Chitinophagales > Chitinophagaceae > Pollutibacter. Next base: position 4,428 of record JAHEEX010000063.1, read on the forward strand.
TGGATTTTTTGAAGGATGGGTTAATAAATTTCTTTAGTTTAAATAGAGATCATCAGAATTTGATGAATAAATTACAAATTCATGAAAAATATATTTGCCCGGGAAATCTACAGATGTCTTTTATGTTCGTTACTCCTGATTCCCACTTTATTTTTTTCCTGTAAACCAAAAACCAATTACGATACCATCATACGTAATGGAATGATTTTCGACGGACAAGGAGGTGAGCCTTTCCAGGGAGATATTGGCATAAAAGATGACAGCATCATGATCATTGGGGATCTTTCGGCCGCATCGGCAAAAGAAATCATTGATGCCCATGGATTAGCTGTTGCGCCGGGTTTTATTAATATGCTCAGCTGGGCTAACGAATCCCTGATTGAAGACGGTCGTTCGCAAAGCGATATAAGGCAAGGTGTAACGCTTGAAGTATTTGGTGAAGGCTGGAGTATGGGACCGCTAAATAACCGCCTTAAAGAAAGAGAACAAAAATCCCAGGGTGATATTAAATATGATATTGCATGGAATACCCTTGGAGAATACCTCAGCTTCCTGGAGAAAAAAGGGGTGAGTTGCAATGTTGCTTCCTTTGTTGGCGCAACAACCATACGCGACTATGTAATTGGTGAAGATAACCGCGATCCAACACCGTCAGAATTGGACAGTATGGTCCTGCTGGTAAAACAGGCTATGGAAGAAGGTGCCATGGGAGTTGGAACCTCACTGATATACCCACCCGCTTTTTTTGCCAAAACAGAAGAACTCATTGCACTTTGCAAAGAAGCTTCATCACATGGAGGATCCTATATCAGCCACATGCGCAGTGAAGGAAATAAAATACATGAGGCAGTGGAAGAACTGATCCGCATCTCGAAAGAAGCCAATATCCATGCAGAGATATATCACCTTAAGGCAGCCGGAAAAGATAACTGGACCAAAATGGACAGTGTGATCCGCAGGATTGAAAGAGCCAGAAAAGAAGGGCAGGATATTACAGCAGACATGTATACGTATACGGCGGGTGCAACCGGATTGACTGCTTCTATGCCACCATCTTTGCAAGACGGTGGTTTTGGAAAACTCCGCGAAAGATTGAAAGATCCCGTTACAAGGCTTGCTATGAAAAAAGCCATGAATACCAATGCACCTGATTGGGAAAATCTATACTATGGGGCAGGAGGAGCGGAGAATATTCTTTTACTCAGTTTTAAAGAAGACAGCCTGAAAAAATATACCGGTAAATCCCTGGCTGAAGTTGCAAGGTTACGTGGTACCAGCCCGGAAGAAACTGCCATGGACCTGATTATACAGGATAGTACCAGGGTAGGTGTTGCATATTTCATGATGAATGAGGAAAATGTAAAAAAACAAGTGGCATTACCCTGGATGAGTTTTGGAAGTGATGAAGGTTCTTACACAAACGAAGGCGTTTTTCTAAAATCAAATGCCCACCCTCGTGCCTATGGTACATTCATCCGGGTTCTTGGAAAATATGTACGAGATGAAAAAGTTTTACCCCTTGCAGATGCCGTCCGTAAATTATCGTATCTGCCAGCTACCAACTTAAAGTTAACAAGAAGAGGATCACTTAAAGTGGGAAATTTTGCTGATGTCATTATTTTTGATCCGGCAAAAGTAAATGACAAAGCTACTTTCCAGAAACCACATCAGTATGCCGAAGGCATGATGTATGTTTGGGTGAATGGGAAAAAAGTATTGCATAATGGAACCCATACCGGAGCTACACCAGGCAGGTTTGTAAAAGGACCTGGATATAAAAAACAGTAATTTAAATCAGCGTAATTTTCAATATTAATAAATGCATTCGATGATAAAAAATACAGGCCACAAAGGTCCACAGAGAAAAATGAAAAGAAGACCACAGAGAAAAAATAATTCTCTGTGGCTCTCCTTTTAATCTCTGTGGCTCTCTGTGGCCAAAATTATTGGTAACAACAAATTGTTCATTTGCTATGGAATTAAAAATCAGGCGAGCCGTAAAAGAAGATTGTCCCCGTTTACTTGAACTGGTAAAAGAATTGGCTTTATACGAAAAAGCACCAGAGCAGGTTACCGTCACCCCGGAACATTTCGAACAGAGTGGTTTTGGGGAAAAGCCAGTCTGGTGGGCTTTTGTAGCAACCGTCCCGGATGCAGGTTCTCCAACCGGTGAACGTATTGATGGCTTCGCACTGTACTATATAAGGTATAGCACATGGAAAGGACAGGCCATGTATCTCGAGGATATCCTGATAACTGAAACGCAAAGAGGTAAAGGCATTGGATATTTACTGTTTCAGCAACTAATTGAAGAAGCAAAAGAAAAGGGTTTCAATCGTATCATATGGCAGGTGCTGGAATGGAATGAGCCCGCGATTAATTTTTATAAAAAAGTAAATGCATCTTTTGACCCTGAGTGGGTAAACTGCACCCTGGATATAAATTAAAAAGAGCCGGCAAAAAATTGTC
>JAHEEX010000063.1:6996-16911 GCA_024640465.1 Sphingobacteriales bacterium
CAGGTGCTGGAATGGAATGAGCCCGCGATTAATTTTTATAAAAAAGTAAATGCATCTTTTGACCCTGAGTGGGTAAACTGCACCCTGGATATAAATTAAAAAGAGCCGGCAAAAAATTGTCAGCTCTTGTATAATTTTTTATGTAAATCTATTCCGTTGTAACCAGGTAATTATTTATTCTGCTTAGATCAGCTTACGCCGTCTGTGGCTACCGTCTTATCAATCTTGCCGATCAATCCCTGTAAGACCTTTCCAGGTCCGACTTCCGTGAATTTTGTGGCTCCATCTGCCACCATGGCCTGGATACTTTGTGTCCACCTAACGGCACCGGTTAGTTGATCTATTAGGTTCTGCTTAATCTGGTCTGGTTCGGTTACAGCTTTAGCCGCCACATTTTGATACACAGGGCAAACACCCCGGTGAAATCCTGTCTGCTTGATGGCCGCAGCCAGTTCTTCTCTTGCCGGAGCCATTAATGGAGAATGAAATGCACCACCCACAGGCAATACCAACGCGCGTTTTGCACCTGCCGCTTTTAATCGGTCGCAGGCAATTTCAATCCCCTTAACGGAACCACTAATAACCAGTTGGCCGGGGCAGTTATAATTAGCCGGCACAACAACTTCACCGGTTTCTTTTTGTATCTCCGCACAGATTTCTTCAACTTTTGTATCGTCAAGACCCAAAACTGCTGCCATTGTTGAAGGGATCAGTTCACAGGCTTTTTGCATAGCTTTAGCCCTGATACTTACCAGGCTAAGGGCATCTTTGAAATCAAGTGTACCATTTGCAACAAGAGCAGAAAATTCGCCCAGTGAATGTCCTGCTACCATATGAGGAGTAGCACCTTCAATCATTTTGAATGCAATGACCGAATGTAAAAAAATGGCTGGTTGAGTTACATTGGTTTGCTTCAGGTCTTCTTCAGAACCATTAAACATGATATCAGATATCTTAAACCCTAATAATTCATTTGCCTGATCAAAAAAACGCTTGGCAAAAGCATTGTTGTCATACAGGGGTTTTGCCATGCCCGGAAACTGGGCTCCCTGGCCGGGAAAAACATATGCGTGAATCATAAAATCGCTTGAAATACAAAAATAAGGAAAGTTGCCGGTCCACTTGCCTAACCTGAAATAATAATAGACACAAAGAGATTTATTAATGCAGTTTTGACCCAATCAGTCTAATGAACTCACTCCTTGATTCGTTGCGTTCGAATTCTCCCCAGAAAGCTGAGGTAGTGGTAACAGAATTTTGTTTTTGTACGCCACGCATCATCATACATAAGTGAGACGCCTCAATTACCACGGCAACACCCATTGGGTTTAGTGTTTCTTTAATTGCATCCAGGATTTGAGTAGTCAGTCTTTCCTGAACCTGCAAACGCCTGCTGTATACATCCACAACCCTGGCGAGTTTACTTAAACCAGTAATCCAACCATTGGGTATATACGCTATATGTGCTTTCCCATAAAAAGGTAACATATGGTGTTCGCACATGCTGTATAATTCTATATCCTTTACAATAATCATTTCACTTACATCTTCATGAAACTTTGCAGAATTTAAAATGGCTTTTGCATCCAACTGGTATCCCTGTGTAAGAAATTGCATTGCCTTGGCAACCCGCTCTGGTGTTTTAAGTAACCCTTCTCTTTCTGAATCCTCACCAAGCAGATCAAGAGAGGATTTATAATGATCAATTAATTTAGCCGTGATTTTATCGTCGTACTGTTCTATTTTTTTGTATGCCATTTTCTATTATTATAAGGGACTGACGTAAAAAAGTAAAAATATCGAATCTATGATGCCGGATATTCAACAAAATTCCTGGGTGTTTCATATAGCCTGACCTGGAGATCATATTTTCCAGCAATCAAAGGCCTGATTAACCCATAAATAACGATGGCAATATTTTCGGCAGTTGGATTCAGGTTTTTGAATTCAATGGTATCGAGGTTAAGGTTGCGGTGATCAAATTTATCCAGAACATTTTCCTTGATGATATCAGAGAGTATCTTCATGTCAATGACATACCCGGTTTGCGGGTCCGGCACCCCGGTAACTTTAACAATCAGGTCATAATTATGGCCATGAAAATGGGGAAGGTTGCATTTTCCAAATACTTCTTTGTTCTTTTCTTCATCCCATGCCGGGTTGTTTAGCCTATGAGCCGCATTAAAATGTTCCTTCCTGAAAACGGAAACCCTGTTATCCATACTACAATTTAAATAAAATAGCCCTGCTGCAATCTAAAAACATTAACTGGGGATATATTCATCCCCTCACCCAACAAATGAAGCATTATAACAACAGGCTATAGAAATAGTTGAGTATTCTTCATTATTCACCAAAATATTCAACATAGATCCTGGGTGTTTCCACTAAGCGCAGGCAATGTAAGGTAACCCCATTGGGCATCAGGGGTTGAAGTTGGGCCCAGATACCCAGCACCAGGTTTTCAATGGAGCACATCTTATCACGCATAAAATCTACGTCCAGGTTAAGGTTACGGTGATCCAGTTTTTCGATAATATGCTCCTTGATAACTGCACTTAACCATTTGGCATCAACAATAAATCCGGTATCCGGATTAGGCCTGCCCTTGACAGTTACAAAAAGCTCGAAATTATGGCCATGCCAGTTTTCATTGGCGCATTTCCCAAAAACCGCGTCATTCTGCTCTTTTGTCCAGGCAGGATTATATAGTTTGTGTGCTGCATTAAAATGTTCAACCCTCGTAAGATATACCATGACATAACAGTTAACCAAACCGGCAAAAAAAGATGCCGGGGGCAAAGGTACGGCGGGAAGAAGAAATAAGGAATAAGGAATAAGGAATGTTTAAGTGAAACAGCCGGAAAACGCAAAAAAGGACGCAAAAAAAGAAAAGGCAAATATCCCTTACAGGCAATGGACTATTAATCAAAATAATTATGGAAATTTGACGTATGAAAATAGCGCTTGTTGCTGCAACCTGGCAAGAAATTGCGCCGATTCAGGATTACCTGGCCGAAAGGCTTTACCTTAAAAACCATCACCAGTTCAGTCTTTGGGTTACCGGAGTGGGAATGGTTAATACTACCTATAATCTAACCAAGAAGATAGCTCTTGAAAAGCCCGATTTGGCCATTCAGGCAGGGATTGCGGGTAGTTTTCAGCCATTGATCCATACTCCCGGCAACGTGGTGGCAGTAAAAGAAGAAATTATCGGCGATCTTGGGGTTCTGGAAAACAATGAAATATGGACCGATATTTTCGATCTCAAACTGTCAGACCCTAATCTTTTCCCATTTAAAGACCGCAAACTGGTGAACCCCCATAACCAGTTATTTCATAAGTTAAACCTCCCAATGGTAACAGCGGTTTCCGTTAATGAAATTACAACTAACATCAAAAGAATACATCAATTGATCGATCAGTATTCACCTGCTATAGAATCAATGGAAGGGGCTGCATTTCATTACGTATGCCTACATGAAGGCATACCCTTTATTCAATTAAGAAGTATTTCAAATAGAATTGGCGAGCGTGATAAATCACAATGGCAATTGCACAAAGCCATTGAAAATCTTCAGCACACACTCATCACCCTCATCAACAAATTATCCGAATCAAATCATTTATGAAACTGTCCCTTTGTTTTTCTCCCTGCCCTAACGATACATTTATTTTTGATGCCATGGTTCATCAAAAAATAGATACTGAAGGATTGGATTTTGATGTCAGGCTGGAAGATGTTGAAACGCTTAATCGACTGGTCCTTTCAGGCCAACCCGATATTTCCAAGATCAGTTATGGTTTGCTGCCGCTGGTGATCCCGGATTATCGGGTACTCAATGCCGGTAGTGCACTCGGTCGGGGAGTTGGCCCGTTGCTGATATCGAAAAATCCGATTATGGATGGTGACACAGAACTTCAGGAGAAAACAGTTGTTTTGCCTGGCATACATACAACGGCACACATGTTGTTCAGCCTGGCATTCCCCCTTGCTAAGAAAAAAATATTCCTCCCATTTCATGAAATTGAAAATGCAGTTATAAATGGTGTAGCCGAAGTTGGCGTAATTATTCATGAAAACAGGTTTACTTACGCGGCCAAAGGATTGACGAAACTTGCTGACCTGGGTGATATCTGGGAAAAAAATACCGGACAACCCATTCCATTGGGTGGTATAGTCATGCGCAGGGAATTAGACCCGGAACTCATGGAAAAAACGGACAGGGTGATACGCCGAAGCCTGGAATATGCATTTGCCCGTTACCCGGAATTACCTGCATATGTAAAGGATCATGCACAGGAAATGGATGAACAGGTGATGAGACAACATATAGATCTTTATGTAAATGATTTCAGCCTTTCTCTCGGCAAAGAAGGAAGGGCCGCCGTTTGGAAAATGCTCGAAATTGGAACATCACTCCATCCAGAACCTGTTGCTGGTTCTTATGAAGTATTCATTTAATAACAATATCGGGAAAACAGTTCCAATTCCGGTCTGAGGTTTTACTCATCAATATAGCGGGGCAAGAACTTACGTCTCACCGCCTGATGGGAATGATCTCAACAGGCGGTCAGACGGAGGCCGTCAGACCGGGTTACGGCTCGCATCCCGGTCTGACGTTTTACACATCAACATAGCGGGGCAAGGTCTTACGTCTGACCGCCAGACGCGAATGATCTCAACAGGCGGTCGGACAGAGGCCGTCAGACCAGGTTACGGTTTGGATCCCGGTCTGACGTTTTACACATCAACATAGCAGGGCAAGGTCTTACGTCTGACCGATGGCTGTTTTTGCCTATTCTTCAACCGCGCTAAAATATCATCTCAGGTAAATAGCATTAACACCATTCAAAAGATCAAACGAGTGACTGCGATTTTAACACAGCCCCATAAGTTTCCAGGCATCTTTTTCTGGCAAATTCATGCTGAACAATTGGCTGAGGATAGGTGAGTTCCTGGTAATCGGGTACCCATTGGCGTATGTAAAGCCCCTGTTTATCGAATTTTTCTGTCTGCAATGCGGGATTAAATATCCTGAAATATGGCGCGGCATCACATCCGCTGCCAGCAGCCCATTGCCAGCCACCGTTATTGGCAGCCAGGTCGAAGTCGAGCAATTTCGAAGCAAAATACGCTTCGCCCCATCGCCAGTCGATCAACAGGTGTTTGGTTAGAAAACTTGCCGTGATCATACGAACCCTGTTATGCATAAACCCCGTTTCATTGAGTTCGCGCATGCCGGCATCAACAATGGGGTAACCGGTTTGCCCTTTGCACCATTGCTCAAATTCAGTTTCATTATTGCGCCATTGTAAAAGATCATAGATCGGCTTAAACGATTTCCCCTCTCCTACCTGAGGGAAATGCCATAGGATCATATGATAGAAATCGCGCCAGATTAATTCATTTAAAAAAGTTTCATTTAAACCAATTGCTTTCTTTGCCAATTCACGGATACTGATGGTCCCAAAACGCAGATGGACTCCTAATCGAGACGTACCGGGCAATGATGGAAAATTCCGGTTCTCAGAATACTTTTTAATCAGTTCATCCCTGAATGCGGCTGATGGAAATGCCTGCCCTTTTGCATGAAATCCAATCTCTTGTAAGGAAGGTATTTGCCTGGGGGGCTTACGATAAAATGAGTCCAATAAATGTTGGGAAGGAAAATGCTGAAGAGGATTTAATTCCAGGGTTGTTTTCCACTTGCGACTGTATGGTGTAAAGACCGTGTATGGTTTCCCATCATCTTTTTCTACTTCCGATTTTTCAAAAATCACCTGGTCTTTAAAGGTATGAAAAGAAATACCCTGCATTGCCATGATCTCCTTTATTGCCAGGTCCCTTTTAATGGCATATGGCTCGTAGTCATGATTGGTAAATATTTTTTCAATATCGTATTCCTGCATTAACTGTGTAAAAACGTCTATCGGTGTACCCTGACAGATATGTATACCTGCACTTACATCCTCCAGTTTATGTTGTATCTCCAATAAAGCAGCATGAATAAACTCTACTCTTCTGTCATACTTGTCATCCAGCTTATCTAATATCTCCCGGTCGAATATGAAGACAGGCAAAACAGGCCTTCCCGCTTTCAGTGCATGAAATAAACCTGCATTATCCTGTAAGCGAAGGTCTCTCCGGAACCAAAAAATATTTACCTGTGATTTGGTACTACTCATATGCTTATAAACAATCCTGATCCTTGAAAGTTGAGTATAGGTAAATTTATTAATCAGGCTAACTTAATGGAATAGTGGCTTTACAAGATTGTGGTATAATTGACTTGTCTTCTCAAACTTGAAATACTTTTCTGCATAAGTGCCAACCCACCTGATGCCATAAAGTGCATTGGTAAGAAATATCTCATCGGCTAAAGCGATTTGTTCCGGATTAACAGCGCGTTCTATCAGGGTAATGCCTTGTTGTTTAAGCGAGTCGATTATATATTGCCGCATTACACCTGCAACGATCCCTTCCGATAATGGGTTGGTAAAAATGTCCCCATCTTTTATCCAGAATACATTGGCAATGGTAGCATCAGCCATATTATTGAATGTGTTCAGCACGAGAGCCTCATTACATTTTTGATCTTTGGCAAATTTTGCAGCCAATACATAGATCAGGGCGCTATTCGACTTAAGATTGGAAAGTTGATCACAGCTTTTTCGGCCATGCAGGTAAGCTGTTAATGCAAGTCCATTTTGATTGATCTCTTTATAATTCTCCGGCAGTGCCCAGGTTTGAATAATGAAATGCAGCCGGTGAGATTCCGGATCATACAGGCCGCCATCTCCCCTAAAGAAGGTAATCCTTACGCGGGCTGATTCAAGGTGGCCATTCTTCCTGCAAAGTTCAAGGATGTTTTTTTCCAGGCTTTCAGGCGTACATAGAACCGGAATGTCAAAACCCAACACAGTCATACTCCGGAAGCATCTGTCAAAATGATATTTACCTAATGGGATTTTCCCCCACCCAACCCGAAGGGTTTCAAAAATACCATCGCCGTAGCGGAAAGCCCTATTATCGGGGCCGATAACAGGAGTGGAATTAGGGAAATACTTCCCATCAAACATAAAAAAACCGGGCATGGGTCTAAATTAAGTAAACCGATGCCCGGAAAAAAAAAGAAAATTAATTATTTATTTTCAATGATGCCGCTTTTAACAGCATACATGACCAGTCCCGCCATTGATTTGGCCCCTGTTTTAGTTTTAAGTTTATCCCTGATTGCCTCAACAGTACGTGGGCTAAGGTCTACCAGGTCGGCAATTTCCTTAGTGCTTTTTTCCTCGCACATCATTTTCAGGATGGTGATCTCTTTATCAGTAAGTTTTGCATCCATGGGAAGCGTTGCTTCAGCCTGGCGTTTCACCCGAAGCCCGTCGATCAGGGCTTTATTGGTAAGCTGGTTAAAGAAGTATTCCTGTTCGTAAACCGTTTTTACCGCTTCGTATATAACTTCAGAATCAGAGTTCTTGGTGAGGTATGCATTGGCGCCCAGTTCCATCAGTTTGGATATCATGGAATGGTCGTTATGCATGGTCAGCATGATCACTTTGATCTCCGGGTAGAGTTTCTTGATTTCCGGAAGTGTGGTGATACCGTCCATGATGGGCATCTGAATGTCCAGCAGGATCACATCCGGCGTGATGTGTTTCAGGAGATTAAGCAGTTGCATACCGTTATCAGCTTCCGCTACCATGCGAATATCCTTCTGCATAGAGAGAGCCGTTTTGACACCTTGCCTGAAAAGGATATGATCGTCGGCAATAGCCACACGGATCATTTCGCCGGGTTCATCTTTTTTTGAGGGGTTGTACATGAAACTAGATTTACAGGGATTTGGATGATACGAATTATTTGCAAGTATACTGTAAATCAGGCAATTTGGGTATCGTAGAAATACCCATTTTATGCACTGCGGGATTCCGGAATTTTACGTGGGGAAGAGCGGAAATACACTTGTTATGGCTGCAAAAGACTGGTTTCTAAACCCTTTTTTACCTACAACCGGAATGGCTTAATGAATAATTCAGAATTGAAAAAAGAAGAACCGGTGTTTTTTTCACGGGAAATAGTGTTTTTTTCTGACAAATAAACGTCCATTTAAACAAATAACTTAAATATTGATATTCTAGCTTCACATTCGAATCAGAAAACTAAACAGAGTTAAGATGGAAAATCAAATGCATTATATTCCATTTATTCTAAAAGGGTTATTAATATTATTAGCTTTTTATGCAACTTTTTTGGGAATTGTTCGGATAAAAAAAATTGGTTTTTATTCAATTTTTACAATTTTAACATTTAGCGCATTAATCCAAATATTTGTAACATCAATAATGATAACTAATTCCAATGGTAATAGAAATTTGCCTTTTATAAATCATTCAATCAATATTTATTTACTACTAGAGTTCATAATTATAACATACTTTTTTTTCAAAAAAATAAATTTTATACAGCTTAAAAAAATAATTCTACTTACTAATGGACTCTTCTTGGCGTGGTTAATTTTTTCGTATACAATAAATTTAAACTACATGACCGAAAATTTTTCAACCATTGCAGCAATAGAAGCTATAATTATTCTTACCGAATGTATATTTTTATTTACCCAAACATTAGAGGAAGACACACATTTAAGTTTATTACAATCAGCAGATTTTATTTTAACAGCAGGAATATTTTTCTTCTTTAGTTTTACTTGCCCATATTATATTCTTAATATTTTTTACAAAAATGAAAACAAAACCTTATACGATAATTTATCTATGATTAATGATTTTGGTTATGTAATTATGAATTTTTCAATTATCAAAGCTTACAAATGCAAGATTCGTACAAACCTGTTGTTATCCTCTTAATTGTAAGTACTCTAATTATCTTTCTTTTCCTGGCTTTTATTTTCACTATCATGTTTCTTTATAAGAAAAAACAAGTCAGATTAAAAAAAGACATGCAGATACTCCAATTGGATCATGAAAAAAATATCCTTAACACCCAGCTGGAAATCCAGGAACAAACCTTTCAACATATCTCCCGGGAAATTCACGATAATATCAGCCTTTCCCTCACCCTGGCAAAACTCCATTTAAACACCTATAACCTGAAAGGAAAAGATAATGGTCACAACCTGGTAGAATCTTCTGTTGACCTCATCAGCAAAGCGCTCACCGACTTAAATGATATCTCAAAATCCATGGACTCAGACTTGATTGAATCCCATGGCCTGATCCATGCCATTGAATATGAAGTTGAAATCCTACAGAAAACAGGTCAGTTCCAGGTTGAGTTTCAGGTAACCGGATCGCCTGTTTTTATGGATTCAGCCAAGGAACTGGTCGTATTCAGGATCATCCAGGAGTCCTGCAATAATGCCCTGAAGCATTCCGGGGCCAATAACATATATATTCACTTATGCTATCATGACCAAGAAATGGAAATTCAGATAAGAGATGATGGCAAAGGTTTCGACCCGGAAGAATTAAAAAAGCGGGCATCCAATAAACCATTCTCCGGCTTGAAAAATATCAAAAACCGTGCAGCCCTGCTTGGAGCAGAAGTAAAAATTGAAAGCGTTTCTGATGCAGGCACTTGTGTCAAACTTAATATACCCAATAAAAAATCCTATGCAGAAACAAATGATTAAAGTAGCCCTGGCAGATGATCATGTACTCCTGCGTCATGCACTTGCCACCCTAATTGATCAATCGGGGAATTGCAAAGTGATTCTCCAGGCAAGCAATGGCAAGGAACTGAGCCTGTCATTATCCATCGATAACCAGCCTGATGTGGTTATCCTGGATATGAATATGCCCGAAATGGATGGCCGGGAAACAGCGATCTGGTTGCAGGCAAATTTTCCGGATATTCGCGTTCTCATGCTTACCATGTATGATTCA
>JAHEEX010000238.1 GCA_024640465.1 Sphingobacteriales bacterium
ATCCCATCCACTCCAAGATTTTTAAGTTTGTCGATATTAGCCTTGTCGTTCACCGTCCAGGGAATTAATTTCATGCCCTTTTTCTGACATTCGGCCACCATTTCTGCGTTTACCAGGTTTTGCTCAGGGCTGTAAATTGTTGGAGTAAAGCCCAGCGACTTACAATTTTCTTCCAGTGTTTTTTTGTTAAAGCCTTCAATCAGCAAAGCTGTTTTGACAGAAGGATATTTATTATGCATAATCTTTAGCGTGCGGATATCGAAAGATTGTATTATTACCTTTTCAGAAATTTTCTTTCTGAGAATAACCTCCATCAACAAATTGGTAAACTTCTCTGGTTCCGGATGATATATATTATCAGTTGACGGCTGGCATTTGGTTTCAATATTATACTGAACCGGGGGCAGATGATTTATCCTGATATACGACTCAACACTGTCTATCACATCGGCCAGTAAAGGTTTAAAAACACGCATTTTTTCCTGTCTCAGAAAGCGTGGATTAGGCCTTGATCCTACATCCCATTTTTGAACCTCGGCATAATTCATTTTGTAAATGTTATACTTTTTTTCTTCTGCATAAGTGAAGAGTGTACCATCAGGCGTAGTGGAAATCTCCCAGCTCATAAACGGTTCGTGCGAAAGGATCACCTGGTTATCCGAGGTAATCACCGCATCCATTTCCAGGGTGGTAACGCCTAACTGAATGGCTTTGATCATGGCCGGTATCGTATTTTCCGGCATCAGGCCCCTGCAACCCCGGTGTCCTTCAATATCAAACGACAGTTTTGGCTGTGGCGGCGGTTCGGAGGGCGTTTTATGCATACGACAGGATAAGAGAGATATATGAGAAAATAGCAAAATGATAAATAGGCGCATCAGGTTCTTCTTTTAATAAAATTACGGAATCGTACCTTTGCGGCCATACTGAAAGAATATGCTATTAATTGAAACGATCAGGGAACATGTATTAGCGGTTTTACCCGAATTATTTGAAGGCAGTTTTGGCCCGTCCGATTTTCAGGTAAGTCAGACCAAGCCTGAGTTTGAGGGCGATTATACCGTGGTTCTCTTCTCCCTGGTCAAGAAGTTGAAGAAATCCCCTGATGAGATCGGGAAATTACTGGGGGAGAAATTAACCGAAAAATATCCGGATCTATATACTGGCTATTCACTGTTAAAAGGATTCATGAACCTAACCATTGCCGAGCCTTATTGGGTGGATATGCTTTCAAAACATTATACTGATCCCTGTTTTGGGAAGGGTGAGATGCGCAACCAGAAAGTGATGGTGGAATATTCTTCCCCCAATACCAATAAGCCGCTTCATCTGGGCCACCTCAGGAATAATTTCCTGGGCTGGAGCATTGCTGAAATATTAAAAGCCAATGGATATGAGGTGATCAAATCATGCATCGTTAACGATCGTGGCATTCATATTTGTAAAAGCATGATTGCCTGGCAAAGATTTGCCAATGGTGCAACGCCAGAATCATCCGGAATGAAAGGCGATCATTTTGTGGGCGACTATTATGTAAAGTTTAATGATGCCTATAAAAAAGAAGTGGAAGGGCTGGTTTCCCAGGGCATGAAACAGGAAGAAGCCGAGAAAGAGGCACCCATTATGAAAGCTACCCAGGAAATGTTATTGCAATGGGAAAAAGGCGATCCCGAAGTGATAGATCTCTGGAGAAAAATGAACGGCTGGGTATACAGTGGCTTTGATATCACCTATAAAACCATAGGGAGTGATTTTGATGTGATATATTATGAAAGCGACACTTATCTCCTGGGTAAAGACGCCGTTGAAGATGGCCTGGCAAAAGGGGTTTTCTTTCGTAAAGACGATGGCAGTGTATGGATTGACCTTACCGCTGATGGCCTCGATGAAAAACTATTACTACGCCGCGACGGCACATCGGTTTATATCACACAGGATATAGGACTGGCTAAAAAGAAATACGAACAATATAAAATAGACCAGAGCATTTATGTAATTGGCGATGAGCAAAACTATCATATGAAAGTGCTCAAGCTGATTTGCCAGAAACTCGGTCTCCCCTATGCCGATGGCATACACCACCTTTCTTATGGTATGGTGGAACTGCCCACGGGAAAAATGAAAAGCCGCGAAGGAACCGTTGTTGACGCCGACGACCTGGTGCAGGAGATGGTGAATATTTCCGCGCAGCACACACAGGAACTCGGAAAAGTAAAAGATTTTCCGGAAGAAGCTTTACAGGAATTGTATGAAACAATTGGCCTGGGTGCCCTTAAATTCTTCCTGCTTCGGGTAGATCCAAAAAAGAAAATGATCTTTAATCCGGAAGAGTCGATAGATTTCCATGGTTTTACCGGTCCTTTCATTCAATATACCCATGCCCGGATAAAATCAATATTACGTAAAGAACAAGCCGATACAGGCTATACTTTAGCGAAAACAGGCCTATTGCCATTGGAAAAAGAATTATTGGTGAGCATTGAACAATACGGAATGGTATTAAAACAATCTGCGGAAGAACTCAATCCATCTGTCATTGCCATTTACGCATATAACCTCGCTAAAACATTCAATTCTTTTTATGCGGAACATTCTGTTGCCAATGCGGAATCGGAAGAGAAAAAACAACTTCGGCTACGCATCTGCGGTATGACGGCGGTAGTACTTTCTTCTTCGCTTCAATTACTGGGAATGAGCGTGCCGGAGAGGATGTGAGAAATTAACCGCTATGAAACGAAGAAAAAATCTGTCATGAGAAAAATACTGATTATACTTTTTCATTTTATTATGTTGCAAAGTATTCACGCCCAGGTTAAAATACCATTGTATACGAATGGTCTGCAGCTTAAGATAGGCGGGCGCGATAGTATACAGGATGCTCCACATTTACTATATTATAGCAGCGGTAATAAAACCGGTAAGGCCGCTGTGGTGATTTGTCCGGGTGGCGCTTATACCATGCTGGCAAAGGATCACGAAGGGAAAGACGTTGCCGCATTCTTTAATCAGCATGGTTTTGATGCATTTGTACTGATGTACCGGTTAAATGATCATGATCAAAAAGGAAGCCACTACCCTGCTCAATATGATGACGTAAGCACCGCCATGCAACTGGTAAAATCAAGATCGGTTGAATTCGGTATTGATCCAAACAAGACCGGGATTCTTGGATTTTCAGCCGGGGGACATCTGGCGTCAATGGGTGCAACCATAATCAAAGAAGGGAATCCAAATGCAAAAAATCAGTGGGAAAAAATAAGCAGCAGGCCTGCATTTGCCATCCTGGTTTACCCGGTGATTTCATTGACAGATACATTTGCACATAGCTACAGCGTCCAGATGTTACTTGGAAAAAATCCAACCGCATCATTAAAAGATTCTTTAAGTACGTATAAAAGAGTAACCAAACAAACACCTCCTGTATTCATTGTTTTTTCAACAGACGACACAGGTGTTCCACCGGAGAATGGTATAGTATTGTATAATGCCCTGAAAAAAGAAGGAATAAAAACCGAGCTGCACATTTTCGATCATGGCGGCCATGGCTACGGAATGGCTCCAAAAGACCCGGAATTATCCAAATGGCCAATGATGGCTGTAACCTGGTTGAAAAACCTGGGGATTGAATAGCTTCCAACTCACCCCCGGCCCCTCTCTTCCAGAGAGGGGTGCCTCTCCGATCGCCTCCGCGAAACTCTGTGCTCTTATTTCTCTGCGTTGAATGTATTTATTTTCGACTTTCAAATTTCGATTTTCGATTTCCCCTAAAGTCCCGGCATTTTTTTCTCCTGCCTTAACATTTTCAATGCAGGATCCATTTCTATTGCTTTATCGCAAATAGCCTGTCCCTTCTTGATATCCCCTTTCTTCTGGTAACACATCCCAATCATATATAAAGGCCTGGCGTTTTCTTTATCATAAAAAAGCATCTTATCCCAATAAGCAACTGCATCATCATACTTGCCCAGTTTATAATACGTATCTGCAATGCTGTTAAGGAGTTCCATATCGGCAGGCCTGAGCTCAAGCAGTTTTAACAACATATCAATACCCTTATCAGGCATGCCGGCGAGTATATAAGAATTGGACAGGTTCTCTATGAAATCATTATCAACCTTATGCCCTTTTGCCATGGCCAGTTCAAAATATTTTATGGCTGTTTTATCATCCGGAATCGAAGAATAAGCCATGGCCGTTTCATATATCCAGTTAACTTTTGTAGAATCCAGGGCTATTGCTTCAAGATAATATTTAACCGCTTGTTTGTAATTGCTCATTTCTACAAATGAACGCGCAAACATAAACGGAATTTCTGCATTGGTGGGTTCTTCTTTGTATGCAGCATCCAGGTATCTGAAGGCCTGGCCAAAATTTTCTTTTTCGTAATAGCTCTTACCCAGGAGATAATTTACACGACTGCTAATTTTCAATTCCTGCATTTTCAAACCATATTTGATGGCTTCATCCCAGCGACGTGTCCAGAAATTTAGGGTGGCCAGGTTTTCTATAGCCTGGGGGTCGTTTGGCTCTTTATCCAGCACTTTGAGAAATGCCTGTTTGGAAATTTCAAACTGGCGAAGTTCCATCGCCTCCAGTCCAAGTTCGCGCTGTGCATCGGTATGTTCCGGATTGAGGGATACTGACTTGCGAAGATGTTCATAAGCCACTTTATGACGCCCTGCCTGCTTTTCTGTAAGCCCGGATTGATAGGCTATATAAGCACTATCTTTTTGTTGTGCAACTGCAGCAACACTGAGATGGGCGAGAATGAGATAAAGGGATAAGTTTTTCATGAACCAGGATAACTAACTGTAATAGGACAAAATTACTTCAATATCACTCCTCCTAACGGTGGTAAATGAAGGTTTATTTCAAATGTCTTGTGAATTTTATCAACCAGGGTAACTTCTATGGAAGGGTTGAATACATTACCCGTCCCGTAGAATCGTTTATCATCACTGTTAAACACTTCTTTCCAGGCCGGTTTACCCTGAACTTTGATCTTCCAGTCGTTACGTACCAGTGGTGTCATATTGAGCACGACGAGCATATCATCTTTAGGTTTCTTGCCCTTTCTTTTGAAAACGATCACAGACTCAGCCCTGTGATTGAGGTCGACCCACTCAAACCCGCCCGGTTCGAACTGCAATTCATGCAGGGCAGGTTCATCGCGGTACAAACGACTGAGGGTTTTTACGCATTCCTGCATCATTTTATGGCAATCAAATTCCAGCAGGTGCCAGTCGAGTTCCGACTTATAATTCCACTCAGTTGTTTGGCCAAATTCATTCCCCATGAACAACAATTTACCCCCCGGATGGGTAAACATATATGTATACAACAATCTAAGGTTGGCAAATTTCTGCCATTCATCCCCCGGCATTTTATAGATCATGGGAGATTTTCCATGCACCACTTCATCATGACTCAACGGCAGCATGAAATTTTCATCATAATAATACATCATGCTGAAAGAAAACTTGTCTTGCTGAAACTGCCTGAATAAGGGATCCTGCTTAAAATACCCAATAGTATCGTGCATCCACCCCATCATCCATTTCATTCCAAAGCCAAGTCCATCCTGCCAGGTAGGCTTAGATATGCCGGGCCAGTCTGTTGCTTCTTCGGCAATGGTTTGTACATCCGGGAAATCCCTGTAAATGGTTTCGTTAAGGTCCTTTACAAAAGCAATGGCCTCGAGGTTCCCATTTCCGCCAAACTCATTGGGTTCCCACTCACCATGTTTGCGGGAGTAGTCCAATTTCAGGATAGATGATACGGCATCAACACGGATGCCATCAATA
>JAHEEX010000004.1 GCA_024640465.1 Sphingobacteriales bacterium
GGTATGAATCCACCTATCATGAACTCATACATTTATATCCTTTATTAACAGAAAACGGAATACTTATCATCGATGACTTTGGTCATTGGGAAGGGGCTAAAAAGGCTGTGTTGCAGTATTTTAATGAAAAGGACCTTCATCCGCTTATTCAGCGGGTTGATTATACAGGCCGCATCATAGTTAAGTCAGGAAACATGATGCCTTAAAAATATTATTGAACTTATCCTGATCATTCCGGCTTCTTTATTTTACATGCAGTTAACCAGGGATCAAAAAAAAGAGCGGGGTAACCCGCTCTTTGTAGTATGATCAATCTATGGATTAAACATGTGCTTCAATCTTCTTCAAAAAATTTCCCTTAGGCTGAGCACCAACAAGTTTATCAACCACTTTGCCATCCTTGATGAAAAGGATCGCAGGGATAGATGTAATACCGTAATTGATAGACAACTGGGGATTATGATCCACATTAACCTTGCCCACATTTACTTTGCCTTCATATTCCTTTGAGATCTCTTCAACAATGGGTCCGATGGCACGGCAGGGGCCACACCATTCAGCCCAGAAGTCGATCATAGACAGTTTATCGGAAGACAACACTTCGGTTTGAAAATTACCGTCATTAAATTCTTTGGCCATTGATATGATTTTTAAAGTTGATAAACAATTTAAGCTTTATAATTAGAAACAAAATTAAGTCCAATTCAGTTCAGATGATGTTTTGACATTAAAACCTTCAGGCTGTCTCAACATTAACCTCCATATCCGGATTTTCCAGCAAAAAAGCAGCCATTTCGTCATTCATTTCAAAACCTTTGTCAATAGTTGAAAGAATGACCATTTTCTGACCCTTTTTCTCGTTGAAAACAAATTTCAACCGGGTCTTGCCCGGGTTCTTTTTAATATTACGCTCCATGAAAGCGAACTGGTTATCTGTAAACAGTTTCGGATTAATATTAAATTGAATTTGTCTGGTTAGCGACCGTTTAATTGTTTCAAGCAGGCAAATCTCCAATACTTTAAAATTCCAATCGTTACGGTACTCCCATTTTTCAAATTTGCCGGTGATATACAGGCAATTACCGGTTTCAAAGTAATTGGCAAATTTCACATATTGATCTCCGAATAAGGTGAGTTCCATTTTTCCGGAAAAATCTTCCAGCATCAGCACCCCGAATTTCTTGCCGGCCCTTGATACCCTGTGCTGAGATCCGGTAACCAATCCCGCCAGCCTGAATGGTTTTGTAGGGTAGGGCTGGGCCTCAATCTCTTCTTTGAACGTATTGTATTCTGCAATGGAACTGATTCCGTAGTTTTTCATTTCAAAGCGGTAATGATCCAGCGGATGCCCGCTGAGGAACATGCCTGTTACTTCTTTTTCTTTATCCAGCACTTCTGTCAGCGACCAGGTAGGACAATCAGCAATTTTAGGAAGTGGTATATCATGCATCATGGGCAAATCGCCAAAAAGGGTATTGGATGTATTGGCTGTCTGGCTTTGAAAAATATTACCAAATCGTATGATCTTCTCCAGGCCGGTAACAGATTCACCTTCCTGTATATGAAAATACTGGGCACGGTGTAATTTGGTATCAAAGTCAAAAGCGCCGGATATGGCCAGGCTCTCCAATGATTTTTTATTCACCACCCGCTGGTTAACGCGTTTGATAAGATCAAATACGGATGAATATGTACCATGTTTGCGTCGTTCATCAATGATGCCTTCAACAGCTGCTTCACCCACACCTTTCAGTCCGCCCAGTCCAATACGGATCTCTCCTTTTTTATTTACGGCAAAGCCTTTCAGTGATTCATTGATATCAGGGCCCAGTACCGTTAGTCCCATGCGTTTACATTCTTCCATGAACCAGGTGATCTTTTCAATATTACCAGCATGGTTTAGAACTGCAGCCATGAATTCCGATGGGTAATGCGCTTTCAGGTATGCGGTCTGGTAAGCAATCATCGCATAGCAGGTTGAATGCGATTTATTAAATGCATATTGTGCAAATGATTCCCAGTCGGTCCAGATCTTCTCCAATTTATCAGCCGCATGTCCTTTAGCCACAGCACCACTGATAAACTGCCCTTTCATTTTATCAAGCACCGCTTTTTGTTTCTTACCCATGGCCTTTCTCAATACATCCGCATCCCCTTTGCTGAAAGAGGCCAGTTTTTGTGCCAGCAACATTACCTGTTCCTGGTAAACAGTAATACCATAGGTTTCCTTCAGGTGTTCTTCCATGGCATCAAGATCATAACTGATCTCTTCCTTACCATGTTTACGATCAATATAGTTACTGATGTATTCCATGGGGCCCGGACGGTACAATGCGTTCATGGCAATGAGGTCCTCAAACTTATCGGGCTTCAGTTCACGCAGGTATTTTTGCATACCCGGACTTTCAAACTGGAATGTTCCAATGGTTTCACCGCGTTGATAAAGCTGGAATGTTTTTTCATCATCCAGTGGAATGGTATCGATATCAATGGAGATATCGTAATTCAGTTTGATCAGTTCAAGGGAAGTCTTCAGGATGTTTAATGTCTTCAGACCAAGAAAGTCCATCTTGATAACACCTGCTTCTTCGATCACACTGCCTTCGATCTGTGTTACCCAAAGTGGCGAATCTTTTGCCGTGCAAACAGGGATCAGGTCTGTAAGGTCGCGCGGTGCAATGATGATTCCCGCAGCATGTAAACCTGTATTTCTAACTGATCCTTCCAGGATTTCTGCTTCATGCAAAACCTTACTACGTAAATCATCACCGGCAAATATTTCGCGTATCCTTTTTACATTCTCCAGTTCATCCGGGTTCAGTGCTTCTTTTTCCGATAGACTTTTATCGCCGGTAATGGGTGCATGCAACAATCTTTTCAAAACAATGCCCGGTTTTTCCGGTACCATTTTAGCAAGAATGTTAGATTCAACCAATGGAAGATCCATCACCCTGGCCACATCTTTTATACTGCTCTTGGCAGCCATTGTGCCATACGTAATGATTTGTGCCACCTGGTTCCGGCCATATTTATCCACCACATAATCGATCACTTTCTGCCGGCCCTCATCGTCAAAGTCAGTATCAATATCCGGCATCGACTTACGATCAGGATTCAGGAACCTTTCAAACAGCAGGTTATATTTAATGGGATCGATATTGGTGATGCCAATGCAATATGCTACAACACTACCTGCCGCAGATCCACGGCCGGGGCCGATGAATACACCCAGGTCACGACCCGCCTTAATGAAATCAGAAACGATCAGGAAGTAACCTGCAAAGCCCATTGTTTGAATGGTGAACAATTCGAATTTAATCCGTTCTTCAATTTCAGGAGTTAGTTCGCTGTATCTTTTATGGGCACCTTCCCAGGTGATATGCGCCAGGTATTCGTCCTGTGAATTAAAAGTCTTTGGTACGGTAAAGTGGGGGAGAAGGATATCCCGTTTAAGGTCGAGCAGGGAAACCTTGTCTACAATTTCATTGGTATTATCGATGGCTTCTTCCAGGTCGTGGAAGGCCGATGTCATTTCACTGGTGGTCTTGAAATAGAACTGGTCGTTCGGAAAGGCAAAACGTTTGTTCTTAACATTTATATCATCATCCGAAAACTCACGCATAGCCGGGGTGGCCTGCTTTTCGCCGGTATTGATGCAGAGTAAAATATCATGCGCGTTAAAATCAGACTTATCTACATAGTGTGAGTCGTTGGAAGCTATGACCTTTACTTTGTATTTTTTGGCAAATTTCAGCAGGACCTTATTCACTTTTTCCTGTTCGGCCATACCATGACGCTGCAGTTCTACGTAATAGTCTTCCTGGAAGATATTGAGCCACCATTTGAATTCGTTTTCTGCTTCCTCTTCCCCTTTTTTCAGGATCATTTGCGGAACCAGGGCGCCGAGGCAACAAGTTGTGGCGATCAGACCTTCGTGATATTTGTGTATAAGTTCTTTATCTATACGGGGGTATTTGCTGTACATCCCCTCTATAAAGCCAATGGAGGTTAGTTTTACCAGGTTTTTGTAGCCAATTTCATTCTTTGCCAGCAGGATCTGGTGGTGTCTGGGGTCTTTTTCTTCTTTGGAGAAGGTCTTACGGAGACGGTTTTCTGTGATATAAAACTCACAACCCACTATTGGCTTTACTTTAAGGGGGCTTTTTTTGTCGTCCGGGTCCACCCGGTTCTTATAGGCCTCAGCCACAAACTGGAATACCCCAAACATATTGCCATGATCTGAGATGGCCAGGGCGGGCATTTTATCATCTATTGCCTTCTTATACAAGGCTTTAATGGATGCTGCACCATCAAGCAGCGAATATTGGGTATGGACGTGTAAATGGGAAAAACTACTCATTATGTTAAAGATGGTCTGATATTTGAAGCAGGAAGGCAAATTTCGGAAATATTTTAACCCTTTTGGCGTTTGAATTTTCCACATTTATTTCTTTTCTGTTCAAAATGAGAATCTTAACATTGCATGACAAAATGCCGGTACTAAAACATTACCTCTATACCACGGCCATTTTTGTCCTTTTAACCGGATGCCAGGCGCTAAAGCCTGCTGCCCAGGCCAGCCCGGGTAAAAATGAGGCATCTTCATCCGGATTCCTGGACAATATCGCCATATCCAGCGCTCCTGAATCAAACAACAGGAACGTAAAGGAAGGACCTATGCCTGAAATTGCGGATGATAATGCACCCCGTTTCTATTTCAATTCAGCCTTTAATATTGAACAATCTCTCAGCATCCAGTTTAAATATGCCATTATTATGGATGTGGATGTGGAAACACTGGAGAACCAGTCATTATATAATTATATAGAAAACTGGTGGGGCACACCTTACAGGATGGGTGGGAACAGCCATAGCGGTATAGATTGTTCAGCTTTTGTACAGGGACTTTTAATATCTGTTTACGGGGCATCGCTTCCCCGTGTGGCCCATGAGCAAAAAAGCAACTGCGTGCCAATACGGGATGATGAGAAGCGTGAGGGCGACCTGGTGTTCTTTAATACCAGGGGCGGCGTATCTCACGTTGGCGTATACCTGCATAATAATAAATTTGTACATGCATCAACCTCTGGTGGCATCATGATCAGTGATCTCAATGAAACATACTGGAGCAAACATTATCTTGGTGCCGGCCGGCCATTGGATGAAACCATGGCACAGAAAATGACCGGGCAGTAATCTTAGCGTCTTATTTTCTTTGTGGTTAGTGTATCTATTTTATTTTTTCTGCTGTAGCATAAAAACCCGGGTGCAATTCAACATCAGTAACCGGAAATGTAAGTGATACGTTTTTCCATCCTGTTTCAGGTTCCAGCCATTGTTCCGTTGATTTGTTTAGGATTATCTTCACCGGAATGTTATATCCTTTAATACAATTGACCCAGCGGTATTGCAGTTTTTCCCCTTTGAGTTTATATTCCAGTTTTGGAATCTGTGTGGTGGTAAGGTATTGATTAAATAGCGGAGATAAATCCCTGCCTGCCTGCCTGCTCCAGAATGATACGATGTCGTTATATGTAACCGTCTTGTGGTAAAAACTATCATTCATCGCACGCATTGCCAACCTGAATTTATTATCATCCTTAAACAACTGCCGCATATAATGGATCATATTCCCGCCTTTATAATACATATCTCCTGAACCTTCGTCATTAACACCGTATTTGCCAACGATGGGCCTTTCGTTTTCAATTAAAGCCCTGGTTCCACGTACATATGCATTGCCGGCTTCAACTCCCGACTGGCAGGTAGTATAAATCGTTTCACTGTAATTGGTAAAACTTTCATGAATCCACATATCTGCAAGGTCTTTAGAGGTGATGTTATTTCCAAACCATTCGTGCCCGCTTTCATGAATGATGATAAAATCCCATTTGAGCCCCCAACCGGTTTGGGAAAGATCCCGGCCACGGTATCCGTTCATGTATCCGTTACCGTAAGCTACTGCGCTTTGGTGCTCCATGCCCAGGTGGGGAGATTCAACCAGTTTGTATCCATCTTCATAAAAAGGATAGGGACCGAACCAGTGTTCAAAACAACGAAGCATGCTGTCTGCCTGCTTGAACTGTTTTTGCGCCTTTTCTTTGTTATAGTCCAGCACAAAATAGCTGCAGTCAAGCACGCCCTTCTCTCCGTTAAACGTTTCATTCCATTGGGTATATTTTCCTATATAAGGAATGATATTGTAGTTATTGATCGGGCTTGTTACCGCCCAGGTATAACTCATTGAACCGGGTTTATTGCTTATGGCAGACCTAAGCCTGCCATTGGCCACGGCCATTAGGGTATCCGGAACCGTTATGCTGATGGCTGCACTGTCTGGTTCGTCGCTCTGGTGGTCCTTACAGGGATACCAAACACTGGCCCCAAGGCCCTGGCAGGCAACGCTCATCCAGGGACGGCCCATTTTGTCTTTGGAGAATATCCATCCGCCATCCCATGGGGGCCTCACTGCAACCACGGGCCTGCCGCTGTATGATATTATAATGGTTTCAATATTTCCGGTAAGCGGCTGCTCCGGAAAATGAATATAATAGACATTACCGCTTCGTTCAAAGTCAATTGTCTTTTCTCTCCACAGCACTTTTTCTATTTGCATGGGTTGCTGGAGGTCAATCTGCATTCTATTTCCAGGGGCCAGTACATGGAAACGAAGGGTAACTGAACCGGAAAGGCTTTTTTCCAGGTAATCAGGGCTGATATCAATGCCGTACCAGTTTACATCCCACCAGGCCCTTTCTGCGCTTATGCTTCCCCGTAATGTATCTCCGCGCGTGAATGATTTTTGTTCAATACCCAATTGTGCTTTTGCAAAACCCGAAATAAAAAAAAAGGTGATTAACAATGATGTCCGGTAGAAATATTTTTTCACCATAAAGCTATTTTTGATTGGGTTGATCTGCAGTTTAATGATATACACTGTTTAAATGCCTAAATTTAGGTTTATAATCAACAGATGCCAAGCTTTATCAGACAAACGGTTATGGTAGTTTTTGTAATGGGTTGCTTTGCCATAAGCGGTTGTAATAGCCATGGGCGGAGGGATCAACAGGTATTCTATTATAATCAACCGGAAGGTATAGGTACACTTGATCCGGCTTTTGCCAAGAACCAGCCCATCATGTGGGCTACCCATCAGTTATATAACAGTCTGATGGAAGTAGACCAGGACCTAAAGATTGTACCGGCACTTGCAAAAAGCTGGACCCTTTCATCAGACCGGCTTACCTATACATTTATCATAAGGAATGATGTTTATTTTCATGACCATCCTGTTTTCCCGGATGGGAAAGGCCGGAAAATGATTGCTGCCGATGTGGCCTATAGCCTGGGAAGAATTCTAAACCCACAAACTGCAAGTCCGGGTGCGTGGATTTTTAATGGCAGGGTGGATAGCCTTCAACCATTTACCGCTATCAATGATACTATATTTCAATTAAAGCTTAAAAGCCCTTTCCCTCCTATACTGGGAATTTTAAGTATGCAGTATTGTTCTGTTATTCCGCATGAAGTAGTTGAGGCACTGGGCAAGGATTATGGTCGACATCCCTGCGGCACTGGTCCTTTTATGTTTAAGGCCTGGGAGGAAGGACAGGCTTTGATTTTTTTGCGCAACGAAAAATATTTTGAAAGAGACAGCGCGGGGAATTCGCTACCATATCTCGATGCCGTCAAAATTTCTTTCCTGGATAATAAAGCCGGAGAATTCCTGGAGTTTCAGCAGGGCAGGCTTGATTTTATGAACGACATTGATGCAAATTTTAAAGATGAGATACTTAGCAGGAATGGGGAGTTAAAAGAAGAATGGAAGGGTAAGATAATATTGCAAAAACATCCATACCTAAATACAGAATACCTGGGTATTTTGCAGGACAGCAGTAATCCTTTACTCAAAAATTCCCCACTTCGGTTGAAGAAAGTAAGGCAGGCAATGAGTTATGCCATTGATAAGCGAAAGATGATGCTATACCTGCGTAATTCAATCGGTATACCTGCAGAGAATGGGTTTGTTCCATATGGTTTACCCGGGTTCAATGATAACAGACCCACCGGGTATGTATATGATCCCGCCAAAGCCAGGCAATTGTTGGTTGAGGCAGGCTTCCCCGGTGGAAAGGGATTGGAACCGATAAAACTGCTGACGATTCCCATTTATGCGGAAATGGGTGCATTTGTTGCAAGGCAGCTCGAAGAAGTAGGGATTCCCGTTCAGGTGGAGGCTTTTCAACGAGGAACATTATTAGAGAAGATCGCCCGGCAACAAGTCGTTTTTTTCAGGGGAAGCTGGATAGCAGACTATCCTGATGCAGAAAATTACCTCAGCGTTTTTTATGGAAAGAATCCATCACCTCCTAACTATACCCGGTTTACAATGCCATTGTTTGATGAGCTCTTTCAAAAAGCATTAACTGAAACAAATGATAGTATCCGACTTTCCATCTACAGGCAAATGGATCAATTGGTTATCAATGAAGCCCCGGTTATACCGCTCTGGTATGATATGGCCATTCACCTGGTTAACCCACGGGTGTCCGGATTTTACCCCAATGCACTTAACCTGCTCGAATTGAGAAGAACACGAAAGAAATTATAAATTATTTTTTGTGTGTATCTTTTTGCAAATCAAGAATTTATTATAGTGGTTCGTAGAATTACCTGAACTATCTACGTAATAATTTGAAAATACCTTCGTTTTATTACTGTATCTCCGAAAGGAAAAACACTTTAAATGTCGGGCTTGACATAAAAATCATCGAAACCCGGCAACACCATCCAATACTTCCTTCGAAAAACAAAGTTTCGATAACCCTGGAAAATTGGATGTATGAAAACGTTTTTTACCCTATTGAAAGAAAAGTGGCTTTTAGGATTAAGTTTATTTTTTATTCTGCCATTTGCCTCAATTGCCCAACCCGATTATGATTTCAGAAACGGTACCCTTATATCGGGTACAGACTTGCAGGCAGGAGCAAAATACCGCTTTAATAATGTGCGTAGTGGCGTTGACGCTTTTGTCACACTTACATTTATATCACCAGGTATTACCGTTACAGAATTGGATGGTGCTTCTGGTTATCCGGAAGCACTTCAGCCAACCTTAAA
Organism: Sphingobacteriales bacterium; assembly: GCA_024640465.1. Lineage (GTDB taxonomy): Bacteria > Bacteroidota > Bacteroidia > Chitinophagales > Chitinophagaceae > Pollutibacter. Next base: position 9,121 of record JAHEEX010000004.1, read on the forward strand.
AGTAAACCCCAATACTAATGGTTACCTGGAAATGTATTTTGAATTTCTATATGCCGGAACAAATAATCCATATGTGCAGAGCCGGGTGCCCGTAACCTGTATCGATGTTGATGGGATTAAAAATTATGACGGGGCCGGCAATGGTATATTTGAATTTGATGAATTAGACCTTGGAGGCGGATATGTTAATTATGATCTGTTGGGTACTGAACTGCAGATGTCTCATACCGGTAATATTTTCAGGGGCTACAATATGGCCGGAATTGATTACCCAGGGCGTGATACAGCTGCAAAGCAGGTGATGTTTACTGCAGTTAATACCAATATTTCCACTGCAACAATTCGTGTTGGTGTGGATAATAAAGCAAGTATTAGTGCAACACGTTTACGCAGTGTTTATTTTAAAGAATTCTGGTATGCCAATGGTTTGCTTCCATCTGCGGGACTCCTCTCATTTTCAGGTATCCAAAAAGTAAATGGCAATGAATTAAACTGGGAACTGGCAGCCGATTGTGGTTTTACCGGAATCACCATCGAAAGAAGCAGCGATGGGAAAAAATTTACTTCAATCGAATACAAAACTATTCCGGTTTTGTCGCAGAAACTCAGGCAAAATTATACAGATGCTGTTCAAACCGATGGAATGGTTTACTACCGTCTGAAATTACAAAATGCAAATGGTAAATATTCTTACAGTGAAATCCTGATCATGAAGTCTAAGACTACTGCAGTCCAGGGATTTAAAGTGTATCCGAACCTGGTTGAATCAGGTGCCACCATTAATTTGTCTGCAGCAAGGAATGAAAATGCTGAGTTGATGATTGTTGACCTGGGCGGACGGATCTTGAGCAGGCAACAAACCAGGCTTTCAACTGGTAACAATAGTATTCAACTGAATGATACCGACCACTTAATAGCAGGTAACTACCTGGTGGTACTTTCTGTAGGAAATGAAACAATGACCCAAAAGATTATCAAGCGATAACAGTTATTTAATTATTTTTCAACTGTCCCGGAAATTTTTCCGGGATTTTTTTTACCCTATAGACTTATTAATCAATTATATAATGTGTCTATCGTAGATATACTATCTACATATACGTAATAAATACAAGTGCACTTCGTTTTATCTATGTAGAAACCCTAATGACACCAGGCAGACAACTAAATTTCAGTTCTGCTTTCGATCCAATTACCCTTCGAAAAACATTTCTTTCAATAACCCTTGAAAAGAATGTTATGAAAACAACTGTTACCCTTAAGAAACACCTTATTAAAGCAGCATTAATCATCTCCCTCTTGCTGCCCGTAATGGCCATCGCCCAGCCAGATTATATTTTTCATAATCCGGTTCATTTATCAGGTACCGATTTACAGATTGGCGCTACTTACCGATTCCCTGATGTGAAACCCGGCATTGACGGTATCATTACCATTACTGATATGACTGGCGGGATGACTTTGAGCCAGCTTGATGGTCCTTCAGGTTTTGACGAGGCTTTTCAGCCTTATATAAATTGTGTGGGTAACCAAAAAGGATATGTTGAATTTCAGCTTGATTTTGTTATCAGCGGAACATTTACTCCGGCAATGATGACTGAAGTACCCTTAACGGCAATTGATATAGATGGATGGAGATTTGGTGATGGCGATTTATATGAATTCGATCAGTTTGAAAAATCACCTTCATTTACGGAACAATACGACCTGATTGGCGGATCCCTCAATATATCTGATTTAGGATCGTGGACGGAAGCTCAGAACAAAACTGCTATCACCTATGATGGTATTGATACCATTCAGCGTGATGTGATGTACAGTGCCATTCATGCCAATGTATTTAGTGTGAAGTTCCGGGTTGGTGGAGATAACCGATCGGCAAGTAGTATGCAACGTTTACGCAGTGTGTACTTTAAAAAATTCACCTTTAAAACCCTGTTACTTCCTATAAATGGTCTAATGTCTTTTAATGGATTGGTACAGAACAATGCTGTACAACTTAACTGGGAACTTGCTGCTAACGGGCTGTATCAAAAAATCACTGTTGAGAAAAGCAATTCCGGTAAGGGTTTTATACCAGTAGCAGATCTTGCAGTTAGCAATTCCGGGTACAACCAGAAAATGTCTTACCGTGATCCGGTAAACATTCAAGCCAATACATTTTATCGACTTAAAACAACCGATCAGGAAGGTAAAGTTTTATACAGCCAGGTGATTGTGATGAAATTTAATGCACAGGCAGTGAGTGGTTTCCGAGTTTATCCTAATATCATTTCTTCAGACGCTTCCATAAATCTTACTGCAACGCACAAAGACCAGGCATCTTTGATGATCACTGATTTCAATGGCCGGGTATTGAAGCAACAGCAGTTCCTGGTGCAGTCGGGTTCAAATAGTATTGCCATTTCCGGAATGGATGCATGGGCTACTGGACAATATGTGGTTGTACTGCAGGTTGGTGGTGAAAAATATGCTCAGCAAATTATGAAACGTTAATAAATTTTTTGGCCACAGAGGGCCACTGAGAAAAAAGAGAGCCACAGAGAAATTTAAATGTATTCTCTGTGGTTCTCAAAATAAGCTCTGTGGTTCTCTGTGGCCTTCAATATATTATAAGATACCTTTTAATTTTTGGCCTTTGATTTAAACACCTTTTCAAATTTCTCCAACTTAGGCCTGATCACAAAATAACAATACGGCTGGTTGCTGTTATTATTATAATAGTTCTGGTGATAATTCTCCGCCACGTAAAAATTTTTGTATGGCTCAATGGCGGTGACAATTGGTTTGCCAAATGCACCACTCTTATCAAGTTCTGATTTGTAATATTCAGCTTTCTGTCTTTGTTCTTCGTAGTGGTAAAAAACCACACTCCTATACTGTGGTCCTTCGTCATTTCCCTGCTTATTTAAAGTAGTGGGATCGTGGGTTTGCCAGAATACCTCAAAAAGTTCATCAAGTGAAACTTTGGTTGGGTCGTACACCAATTGGCAAACTTCGGCATGGCCTGTTTTTTTATCACAAACTTCTTCATAAGTAGGGTTTACCACATGGCCACCGCTATATCCACTGGTTACAGAAACAACCCCTTCAATCTGTTGAAAGATGGCTTCTGTGCACCAGAAACATCCATTGCCAAAAGTTATTGTGTCTGTATGCATGGAGGAAACATATTTTGCCTGGGTGAACTTGTTTGATTTCGGGGATTCCCTTTGGGAACAAGATAACAAAGAAGCCAGTAAAACAGTTGTAGAAAAGAGTAACATTTTATTCATAGAACACACATTTTCTTCAGAAATCCAAAGTTGAAACAAGTTGACGTCTTCACCAACGCCGTTAAGTTAAACATGTTTTCCTTAACTGTAATTCCATAGCGATTTAACAATACCTTTGTATTTCGGTTTTATTTTAACCCGCCCCGGGCTGGGTTGATGCCTATTTTTTATATACTTATTTTTGCGCCGCGGAAAAAGGCGCCCTCAAGTTTATGAAGTTATTCCCTGATTCAGCTTCGGTACAACTGGAATTCGATAAGATAAAATCCTTGCTTGCTGAGCATACAAGAACGGCTTATGCCAGGGAAAAAGCAATGTCTCTCAGGATCCATACCCGTAAAGAATTTATCGAACTTGAACTGGCACAAAGCCATGCCTACCTGCTTATTCAGCAGACCGGGCAGCATTTTCCCAATGATTTTGTATTGAATATTTCCCGCGAACTCAAATTATTGGGTATTCCCGGTGCTGTATTAACAGGGGAGGACTTTGTTCAGGTACGCAAACTATCTGAAGGTACCCGGCTCATTTTTAAATGGTTTGAAGCTGACAGGCAGGAAGCTTATCCATCCTTGTATGAAGTTGTCCGTAATGCTTACTATGAAAAAAATATCATTGCAGGTATCGATAAAGTGATGGATGAACAAGGCTATGTGAAGGATGATGCTTCAAAGGAACTGGGGGAGATTCGTTCAAGCTTATATCGTAAACGCAATGAACTTAGAAGGTCTTTTGAGAAGATTGTTCAAAAACTCAGTAAATCTGGTTATATCGCCGATATTGAAGAAGCTTTTCTGAATGGCAGAAGGGTGGTGGCCATTTATGCCGAACATAAGCGGCAGGTGAAAGGGATCCTGCATGGTGAAAGCGACACCCGTCGCACTTCTTTTGTAGAACCAGAAGAAACCATTGAACTGAATAATGATATTTATTCCCTGGAAAATGAAGAGCGTGCAGAGATCTACCGCATCATGCGAACGCTTACTGCAGAACTTTCTGTGTATGCGCCATTATTGAAAAATTATCATGATATCCTGGGTGAATTTGATTTCATTCGGGCAAAGTCCAGGCTGGCACTGGATATGAATGCTTCTTTGCCTCAATTAAAAGAACGTTCCGGGATTGAATTAATCAAAGCCTTTCACCCACTCTTATATCTATATAACCGCAAATCGGGTAAACCTGTTATACCGGTTAACCTGAAACTTGATGAAAAGCAACGCATACTGATCATATCCGGACCGAATGCCGGCGGAAAGACAGTTACATTGAAGACTGTTGGCTTACTCCAGATGATGATCCAAAGCGGCTTGCTGGTGCCCGTACATCCCGATTCCTGTTTTGGTATTTTCAAACAGATCATGATCCATATTGGCGATACCCAAAGCCTGGAATTTGAATTGAGTACCTACAGTGCTCACCTGAAGAATATGAAATTTTTGATGGAAGAGGCTAACGGTCGTACACTCTTCTTTATTGATGAACTGGGAAGTGGAAGTGATCCCAGCCTGGGTGGTGCTTTTGCGGAAGTTTTCCTGGAGGAACTGGTGCGCAAACATGCCATGGGAATAGTTACCACCCATTACCTTAACTTGAAGGTGATGGCTAATAAAACCCCCGGCATCATTAATGGCGCCATGGCTTTTGACGAAAAGAACCTGCTGCCTTTGTATCAACTCAATATTGGTAAACCGGGAAGCTCGTATACATTTTCAATTGCCGAAAGGATAGGCCTTGAACCCAGGCTGATTGACAGGGCACGTCAGTTGGTTGATGAAAACCATTTTACACTGGATAAATTATTGAACCGGACAGAGCAAGACCTGCGTAAAATAGACCAGAGAGACAGGGAACTCCAAAAATTACTCCGGGAAAACGAAAGGCTCCGTAAAGAAATGATCCTGGTAATGGACAAGGAAAAACATCGCCAGGAAGTGGAGCTCCTGAAGCAACAGAACAGGGTAACCGAAGATCGGATTGCTTACCTGAAGGATATGGAACGCAAGTTGAAACAGATTGTTTTCGACTGGCGCCGAACACAGGATTCGGAAAATAAACAGGAACTGTTGAAACAAATGCATACCCTGCTTTTCAGGCAAAAGGAAAAGCAGGTTTCGGAAAAGGTCAGAAAAAAGCTGGATGCACGTTATATGGAAACAGGGCTTGAACCAAAGACCGGGGATAAGGTACTGATGAAACAAAATAACCAGGTGGGGCAACTGGTTGAAATCAGGGGTAAAAAAGCTATCGTACAACTAGGTGTAATACCACTTACTGTTGAGTATGCCGACCTGATATCGGTACAGGAAAAAGAACCCAAAATCTCCTGATTCTTTGGGCTCTTTGTTTCCTTGCGATGAATATTAATTATATTGCCTAATGCATTATCGATTAATATTATTTCTGATTATCCTTTTTTCCTGCACCAATAAAAAAAGTGATAATCAACAATGGCCGGTTAGTGGAGGCAGCCATGCAAACATCCGCTATGCCGGTATTTCTCAAATCAATACTACCAATGTTCACCTGCTAACCCCAGCCTGGGAATTTCATACCGGTGATGCAGATACTGTAAATCATTCACAGATTCAATGTAACCCATTGGTCATTGATGGCATGCTGTATGGCACAACACCCGAAATGAAATTGTTTGCCATTGATGCCGCAACGGGAAAGCAGCAATGGATCTTTAATCCTTTCGATTCTGTCGATGTGGGTAATGTTTCATTTTTTATCATGAACAATTGCCGGGGTATCAGTTACTGGACAGATGGTGCAAATGACAAACGAATTTTATATACGGCTGGTTCATACTTACATTGCATCAATGCCAATGACGGAACCATAATGAAGTCGTTTGGCGACAATGGCAAAGTAGACCTGCATGCAGGCTTGGGCAGGGATGTAAGCCTGCTATTTATCACGGCCACTTCGCCTGGAACAGTGTATAAGGACCTGATCATTTTAGGCAGTCGCGTGGATGAAGGTCCGGCTGCCGCACCGGGCCATATCCGGGCATTTAATGTAAAAACAGGAAAACAGGAATGGATTTTTCATACCATACCGGAACCTGGTGAACCCGGTCATGAAACCTGGGATAACCCCAATGCATACCAGAAGATCGGCGGGGCCAATAACTGGAGCGGAATGAGTCTTGATGAAGCCCGGGGTATTGTTTATGTACCAACCGGCTCTGCATCATTTGATTTTTACGGCGGCCGGCGTACCGGAAATAATTTGTATGCCGATTGCCTGTTGGCCCTGGAGGCTGCAACGGGAAAATACATCTGGCATTTTCAGAATATTCATCATGACGTTTGGGATCGGGATCTGCCAACAGCTCCGGCATTAGTAACCGTTATGCATGATGGGAAAAAAACAGATGCCGTGGCGCAGCCTACCAAAACCGGCTTTGTTTATTTGCTTGACCGGGTATCCGGAAAACCATTGTTCCCGGTTGAAGAAAAAGCAGTGCCATTTGATACGGAATTGAAAGGTGAAAAACTCTCCCAAACGCAACCTGTTCCAACGCTGCCCAAGCCATTTGCAAGGCAGGTATTTACAGAAGCAGATATTAATAACTTATTGCCTGATTCTTCACGTGAAGAAATACGCAAACGCTGGATGGGATATCGTAAAGATCATATGTTTGCTCCACCTTCCAAACAGGGTACGATTGTATTTCCCGGGTTTGATGGTGGGGCTGAATGGGGCGGCCCTGCGTTTGATCCTGAATCAGGATTGCTTTATGTTAACGCAAACGAGATGCCCTGGGTTTTAACCATGGTTGATAAACCGTTGGCGCCCAAAAAAGAAAATTACCTGGAAGCAGGTAACCGTATTTATCAGCAGCAATGTTTGGCTTGCCATGGTTCAGACAAGAAAGGCACCGGAAATTATCCCTCTCTGGATTCGGTAAAAATAAAATACACTCCATCAACACTGCTTACGCTGATAAATAGTGGCAGGAGGATGATGCCCTCTTTCAGACATCTTTCTGATGAAGTAAAAAATGCTGTGGCAGCTGTCTTACTGGATGATAAAACTTCTGCTAAAAAATTATTTCCCCCACAACCTGTGGATACATTTCTTCAATTGCCTTATGGAATAACCGGGTATAATAAATTCCTGAGCAAAGAAGGATATCCCGCCATTAGTCCGCCCTGGGGTACGCTCAATGCCATTGACCTGAATACAGGAGATATTGCATGGAAAATACCGCTGGGTGAATATCCTGAGTTTTCGAAAAAGGGGATTATCACCGGAACAGAGAATTATGGCGGGCCGGTTGTCACTGCCGGGGGTATCGTATTTATTGCAGCTACCCGTGATAGTAAGATCAGGGCATTTGATAAAAAAAACGGCAAACTTCTATGGGAATATATGTTGCCTGCACCTGGCTTTGCAACACCTGCAGTATATTCACTTAATGGGAAGCAATACCTGGTGATAGCCTGTGGTGGGGGAAAACTTGGCACAAAGAGCGGCGACAGTTATATCGCATTTTCACTTCCTGAATAACTCATGTATTCTTTGTCTCATTGTGGTTAAAAATTTGTCATATGAAAGAAAAATTATTTCTCTTAATCATATTTACAGTTTCCGCTTTTATTTCAGTTGGCCAATCTAACACGAATAGTTTATGGTATAGTAAACCTGCAACTAAATGGACAGAAGCACTGCCCATTGGTAATGGCCGCATGGGGGCAATGGTCTTTGGAAAAACCAACCGGGAGCAGATCCAGCTAAATGAAGAAACGGTATGGGCCGGAAGTAGAATAGATGATATCAATACAGGTGCGTTATCCCACCTGAAAGAAATTCAGAACCTGCTCCTCGAAGAGAAAAACAAGCAGGCATACCAGCTAACAAAAATGTATTTACTGGGAACCCCACCCGAAATCAGGTCATACCAGACCCTTGGGGATATGTTTATTGATTTTCAGGATTCTGCAATAATGACTACTGGTTACAAGCGCTCACTCGATTTATCAACAGCAGTCCACACCACTTCGTTTAACCGGGGAGCGGTTCATTATGAAATGGAATCTTTTTTGTCCTCTCCTGCAGATATCATGGTAGTTAGGATCAGGGCAACAGGTGGTAAATTGAATATCAGGGTTTCTCTTGAAAGGGAGAAAGATGTAAGTATAACAGTTAAGCATAACCGGATTTTGATGAACGGGCAGATCGAAGATAAAGGGGAAGTGCTCACTAAAGGACCACAGGGACTGCATCTTAAATTTGCCGCTGTGGCCGATGTTGAAAATCTACAGGGTTCAATAGCGATGCAGGAGAAAGCGATACTGGTAAGTGATGCGTCTGAAGTGATTATCCGGTTCTCTGCTGCAACGGACTATGACTATAAAAAAATGGATTTCGACCGTAAGATCGATCCTTTAAAGAAAGCCATGGTTATTGTAGATCGTGGAAGCAATAAAAAATATAGCAGCCTTTTACAGGAGCATCTTTCGGAATATCAACCACTCTTCAATAAATGTTCATTGGAATTGTCCCGGGAAAACAAGTCTCAAATCCCTACAGACCAGCGGCTGCAGAAGGTCAAATCCGGAACTAAGGACCCGGGCCTGATGGCTTTGTATTTTCAATATGGCCGATATTTATTGCTGTCAAGTTCCCGTTACCCTGCAAAATTGCCTGCTAATTTGCAGGGGAAATGGAACCCGTATTTTGATGCACCCTGGCAAAGTGATTACCATACCAATATCAATTTGCAAATGAATTACTGGCCTGCTGATGTGGCCAATGTGGGTGAAACAGTGGAACCACTTGGAAAATTCATGCTGGCCTTACTGGCTCCGGGAATAAATGCTGCTGAAAAAATGTATGGTGCAAAGGGCTGGATGATGCACCATGTAACGGATATCTATGGCCGAATAGCCCTCAATGCAGATCCTCAATGGGGTACCAGTCCGCTGGCTGGCGCCTGGATGGCCCTGAGTCTCTATGATCATTACGATTTTACCCGGGATGAAAAATACTTGAAAGAAGTGGCATTCCCATTAATGAAAGGATCTGCTGATTTTATTAGTTCTTTTTTGATAAAGGATAAGAACGGGTACCTGGTCACAGCTCCTTCCATGTCTCCGGAAAATGGATTTTACCTTCCGGGTGATTCCAGTTTTCGAAGCGTTGTAACGTATGGACCTGCCATCGATGTTCAGATCATTGTAGAATTATTTGATGCCATAAAAGCGGTGGCTATACCTATGAAACTTTCTCCCGACTACCTGGCCGGATTGGAGCAAATCAAAAAGCAGTTGCCGCCCATTCGCATTAACCGAAACGGGGGCATACAGGAATGGATCAAAGATTACCCGGAGCAGGAACCCGGCCACAGGCATATGTCGCAACTTTTTGGACTATATCCTGGCACTTCACTTACCCATGATACAACACTCCTGTTGGCAGCCCGGAAAACGATCGAGAACCGGCTTAAATATGGCGGCGGGCACACTGGTTGGAGCAGGGCATGGATGATCAATTTTTTTGCACGCCTTAAGGATGGCAATACAGCATATTTTCACCTGGAACAGTTACTTATTAAATCAACAATGTCAAATTTGTTTGATGACCATCCGCCATTTCAAATAGATGGAAATTTTGGGGGCACGGCAGGTATAGCGGAGATGCTGATTCAATCTCATAACAACCAGCTGGTTCTTTTACCTGCCCTTCCGGATGCATGGAACTCCGGTAAAGTGAAAGGCTTGAAAGCACGGGGCGGGCTAACCGTGGATATGGAATGGGATAATGGCAAACTTGTTAAAGCAACTGTATTTTCATCATTTGATCAAACGATAAAAATTAATTATAAATCCGATGAGCAAACCATTAGTATTAAAAAGGGACAAACTGTACCTTTTGTTCCTTCGCGGTAAATTTTCTCTTTTTCTGATTCTGTTTTTTTCGAATGTTTTTTCGCAATCTAACATTTCACCGGATAGCATTCGTCCCAAAATGCAATGGTTCTCTGATGCCAAACTGGGAATATTCATCCATTGGGGGATATATTCCGTGAAGGGAATTGATGAGAGCTGGAGTTTTTATAATAAAAAGATCAGTTGGCCGGATTATATGTCGCAGTTGAAGGGTTTTACCGCATCAAAATATGATCCTGAAGCCTGGGCGTCTTTGATTAAGGAAAGTGGTGCCAGGTATGCTGTGATGACTACAAAACATCATGATGGTGTGGCGCTTTGGGATACTAAGGAGAAACATTATGATGTGGTTGATAATACCCCGGCAAAGCGGGATCTTTTATCTCCATTCTACGCTGCATTGCGAAGAAAGGGCCTGAAAGCAGGGGCATATTTTTCACTAATAGACTGGAGCCATCCTGATTACCCCGGCTTTATGAAAGACAGCACCCGCTATTCCATTGCAGATGACCCGGCAAGATGGAGAAGGTTTCAGTCTTTCTACCAGGCACAACTGAACGAAGTGGGCAAACTCCTGGATCCGGACCTATGGTGGTTTGATGGCGACTGGGAACATACCGCCGAAGAATGGGAAGCGCCCAAAGTGCGCAGGATGTTACTTGACAGAAATCCCAATGCTATTATAAACGGGAGACTGCAGGGATACGGTGATTATGAAACCCCGGAACAGAATTTTCCGGTTACCCGTCCCCGGTATAACTGGTGGGAACTGTGCATGACCATTAATAATAACTGGGGTTACCAGCAGTCTGATACAAACTGGAAAACACCCTATGAGATCATTACCATTTTTGCAGATGCGGTAAGCAATGGGGGAAATCTCCTGCTGGATATTGGTCCGCGCCAGGACGGCACAATACCAGGGCAGCAGGTGCATGTGCTCAAAGAATTGGGCGCCTGGAATAAAAAACATGATGAAGCCATTTTTGGATCAGAAGCCGGCATACCGCAGGGACATTTTTATGGGCCTACTACATTATCAAAAGACAGTATGAGTTTATACCTTTTTTTGCCGGGAAAAGTATCAGGAGAGATCATGGTAAAGGGATTGGTCAATACTATTCAATCAATAACAGTAGTGGGAGAAGAGACATCACTTAAACATAAAGTGGTAGGTAAAATTTCCTGGAGCCCGGTGCCCGGATTGGTATATATTACCGTACCACCTGAAGTACAGGATAAATATATGACCGTCATTAAACTAAGGCTGGATAAACCCGTAAGTCTTTACAGAGGAAAAGGCGGCTTCGATTAACCGCGAGGGCACTAAGTTGCTAAAGAAAATTGAATTAACTTGTATCAATAAATATTATTATGGCAGTACAAAATCTCAGCAATCATCGCCGTTATGTTCCCGGCTTTCATATCCTCACAGCAACCTTATGTGTTGTTGTATTCATAGCATCCATTTTCAATCTTATTCATAACTGGTATGATCCGGATAATCATTTGTCTGCGGCCATCATTTTTTTCATTACAATCATCCTGTGTCTGTTCTTCTGGTTCATCAGGAGTTTTGCACTTCGGGCCCAGGACAGGGCCATCCGTGCCGAAGAAAGCCTTCGTCATTTCCTCTTAACCGGAAAACCTGTTGATCCAAGGCTTCGCATTGGACAGATCATTGCCCTGCGTTTTGCAAGCGATGAAGAACTGGCAGCATTAACCAAAAGAGCAATTGATGAAAGTCTCCGTGCTGATGATATTAAAAAAGCCATCCGGAATTGGAGGGAGGATAAGCACAGGGTGTAGAAAGAGGTGATAGTTGTTAGTTGTCAGAAAATGCAATTCACGAAGTCTGCGGAGTAACAAATTTCAAAAGAGTATTTATTTAAAGGTTTAGATATTGACGGAATAATCTGCTAAGCTGCTTTTCATCTCGTAACACTCAGATATTGCGCATGCAGTATCACTTTAATTATTATGCATGAAAAATAGTCTTGTACAACTGTTTCTGTTTTTTTCAAGTAGTCTTTTCGCACAGAACCCACCCGGGATAAACCTGGTGAAAGAATCCGACCTGAAAAAAGATGTCTATGAAATCTGTGATCCTTTTTTCCGGGGCAGGGGAGGTGGAACTATTGATGAATTGAATGCTGCAATCTGGCTGGCTGAAAAATTCAGATCTCTGGGTATCAAGCCTGCAGGTGATCATAATACCTATTTCCAGTATTTTAATCTCTGGCGTAACGAACTTGCCGACCGTTCAAACATCAGTATTAATGGAACTGCTATGCAGATGTGGAAAGACGTTGCGGTGTCACAACTGACAAACGTATCTCTTGATGCGCCAATTCTTTACCTGGGTGATCCGTTATTGATTGATACTGCAAAGATTGATGTAAAGGGAAAAGTTATTGCACTACTGGCCAATGGGAAAGACATTAACTTGGATGTATCCCTGCCAACCTGGAGATACAACAGGTATATATATGCTAAATACGGCTCGGTAATGGTAAGGAAAGGAGCATCGGCGGTGATCTTTTTGGCAGATGATATTGCAGAGCATGCCTGGAATGATGCAGTAGAAAATTTCAGACGCGGGACCTATGATATTGATGGCGGTCCAAATATAACTGTAACGGCTACGGTTCCTGTAATCTGGGTCAGGAAGTCAAAGGGAGAAATGCTTAAAAATGGGGCAACCATCAAAGCGAACATTATAGTTTCAAAATATCAGTATCCTTCTGTCAATGTGGTGGGGGTGATCCCCGGTACTGATCCCAAATTAAAATCGGAATATCTTTTACTCAGCAGCCATATTGATGCACATGGGGTACGCAATCCTGTTAATGGTGATTCCATTTATTATGGCGCCGATGATAATGCCAGTGTTACCGCTGCAATGATGGCCTCGGCCCGCGCCTTTGTAAAATACCCATCCAGGCGTTCGGTTTTGCTGGTAATCCATGGTTCGGAAGAACGTGGCCTGCTGGGATCCAGGTATTTTGCGTCTCATCCAACTGTTCCAATTAGTAGTATCGTTACCGTTTTAAATGGTGATATGATTGGCAGAAATCATCCCGACAGCGCAACGATACTGGGAGTTGTTTCACCTCATAAAAATTCAACTGAGTTGGTGAACATGGCAATTACTGCCAATGCCGAGGGACCAAAATTTATCCTTGATTCTGCCTGGGATGCAGTTAACCATATTGAAGGCTGGTATTTCAGGAGCGACCATCTTCCTTATGCACGCCTGGGAATTCCTGCGCTGATGTATACAACATTGTTACATCCAGACTACCATACGCCATTGGATAATCCACAAAACATTAACTATCCGAAATTGAAAAAAATGGCCGACTGGATTTATCGCACGGGTTGGAAAGTGGCAAATGCACCGGTAAGACCTGAGAGGGAGAGTGGTTTTAAGCTGGAACGTTAAAGTAGAGGGTAGAGGTTAGAGGATAGTAACAGCCACTAATATCTTTAAATATTGCTATCAACTTTCAACTTTTAATTCCAACTGTCTTTACTGACTTCTAATCTCTAACCTCTACCCTCTATCCACTATTTCCCCATCATCCCGGTCTGCGTGAGCCAATCGCCAAACAAATTGATCCATTGATCGGAGGGCAGATTTTGTTTGCGCATACCAAAACCATGGCCGCCTGTGGAAAAAATGTGCAGCTCAGCACCCTTTTTTGCTTTGATCCAGGTGTTATATAAATCGGCACTGGACGGGGCGAATCCAAAGGAATCATCAGTGGCTACACAAATGAATATCGGAGGGGCATCTGCAGGCACTATGATATCCTTGAAATACGTAGAATATGGATATATGGGTGCGGAAAAGTTAGGTTTGTTGATAGCATCATACCCTAACGTAGCGCCCAGGGTAACCGTACCACCTGCAGAGAAACCTATGATGCCAATTTTATTGGGATCTATGCCATACGTTTTTGCATTGGTGCGAACATATTCAATGGCCTTTCTGCCATCCGCAATACACATCGGGATTATGGTGTCATTGATTTTTTTAGCCATAGCCGGATTGCTTAATCCCTGCATAAATTCGGCAACAGGATCTTCTGACTCTGTTTTATTAAGACGATATTTTAATACAAAAGCAGTAATCCCTTTTTCTACAGCCCATTTTGCCACGTCAATGCCTTCGCTGTTAATTGACAAAGCCTGGAATCCACCGCCCGGAGCAATCACTATAGCGGTTCCGTTTGCTTTGCCTGTTGCTGGTTTATATACGGTTAGGGTAGGGGTAGCCACATTGAAAACCACAGTAGTGTTCCACGCGTTTTTTTCAAGTGTCTTTTCCGACCAGTTCCAGGTTTCTGATCCGGGGGCTTTGCCGGGATACAATTGAATCACTTGTTGTGCCTGAATAGTAACAACATGAATAAGTATAGCTATTATAAGCGAGATAGATTTACACATGTGTATGATTGATTTTATTACGTTTATTTTATTTACGCCTTTCAATCTTTGCGGTTACATAAAATATGCAGCCAGTTTATCTCTCAGTATATCCGGCATTTTACTTCTTTTCTTTGTTGCCTTATCAAGAAAAAATAAGGTCACCTTTCCGCTGGTTATCAACTTACCTTTTTCATTAAAAATTTCCTGGTAGAAATCAATATGATGCTTTTCGGGTAGGGTTCTGAGTTGGGTTTTTACAGTTAAGATATCATCGTATTGTGCCGATCTCAGATACCGGACGATTATTTCTGTAACCGGCATTTCCACACCCATGGCTTCCATTTCACGGTAAGTGAATCCCAATTCACGGATGGCTTCTGTTCTGGCCACTTCAAAATAGGTAATATAATTGGCATGATATACCACATTCATCTGGTCTGTTTCAGCATAACGTACCCTGATCCTGAATTCGGTGCTATACATGTGAATATATAAATAAAAAGGTGTTAGGTTATTTTCCCATGATGCCGTCTACGGATGCTTTACCAGGTCCGCATAATAAAACAACCAGCAAACCAATCAGGAATAAACTGCCATGTTCCCCATCTCCAAATATTTCTCCATTATGAGCTTTGAAAATGACCACACAGAGGCCAATGATCATGGGCATAACCGTTATTCTGGTAAACAATCCCATGATCAGGAAAATAGAACAAAAGAATTCTGAAAAAACAATCAATGCCAGGCTGACGGTGCTGCCCAGGCCAAGGAAATTCATGAAATCCTTTTTGTAATTGGCAAAATGTACCAGTTTATCATATCCGTGGGGAATCATCAAAACGCCTAATCCAAGCCGGAGTATAAACATGGAGAGGTTAAAAGCCCAGTCTTTGTATTGTGTGCTTAACAGTTTTTTCATCGTGATTTGTTTTCACGGCAAATGTACAATCCATTTTGAATAGTTGATTTAACAAAAGATTATCGGCAAAAAGGCTCTTATGGCCTTACTTTGGTGTGGTTTTTATCCACATACTAACATGTACGGTATTTACCGGAGAGCATAGTTGTAATTTTAGCGCATCGATTTAACAATTCATCAGCATAGATCAAAAAATAAGCTGGCTTTTGGTTTCGTTTCAACAGCAACCCGCTTTAAACATGAACAGGACTATATTATCTTTTATCCTTTTTTTCTTATTTACATCGGCAGGGGCCCAGCAAACCCGAGTTTATACAGATCCTCAAAATAAATTCTGGCAGGCTAAAGAACTCTTTCAACAGGAACATTACAGCCTGGCATACCCTATATTCAGGGAACTGCAACATGACCTTCGCGAAACGGATATTTCAAACCATCGTTTATCCACGGAAGAAATCAATTTCTATACAACCGTTTGCGGCCTTAAGCAAAATGAAAAGAATGCAGCCAGCCAGGCTGAAGCCTTCATTGGTTTAGAAAGAAACAGTGCATTGCAGCAGAAGATGGCCTTTCATTTGGGTGAATATTATTTTCGGACTGGTGATATCCGGAATGCCATTATCTATTATGAGCAATCGGATATCGGCCAGCTAAGCAATACAGAAATTGCTGATATGAAATTCCACCAGGGCTACGGCTATTTCTCCCTGAAGCAATTTGATAAAGCAAAACCTTTGCTGAACAGTATCCGGCAGATGCCGGAGAATGAACATTATCTGGATGCAAATTATTATTATGGATTTATCACCTACAGTGAAGGGCGATATACAGATGCATTAGACGCTTTTCGGAAAGTGGAAAATCATCCGGAATATGGAAAAGTTGTTCCATTTTATATTGCCAGCATCATGTATAACCAGGGTGATAAGGAAAAAGCGCGTCAGTATGCCGAAGCCAATATCAATAAATCGTCTGCACTTTATAACGCAGAAATGAAACAGCTTCTGGGCCATGCTTATTTTGAAAGCCGTCAATTTAAAAAAGCACTGCCTTACCTGGAGGCTTCTTTACAAAGCCCGGAAAAGATAAGCAGGGAACAACTATACGAACTCAGTTACTGTTATTATGATGGCGGCCAGTTTTCCAAAGCAGCTGATGGCTTTAAACAATTAAGTACTGGAGAGGATTCCCTCACACAAAGTGCTATGTACCTTCTTGGTGATGCATATATGAAGCTTGGCCAAAAACCAAATGCCCGAAATGCTTTTGCTTTTTGCGCCGCTAACAGCAGTATCAAATCCCAACGTGAAGTGGCTGCATTCAACTATGGCAAACTGTCTTATGAACTGGGTTACCAGGATATCGCGCTGAATGAATTGAAAAAATTTATTATTGATTATCCGCAGTCTGCTTATAACAAAGAGGCCCGTGAGTTGATGGTTGGATTACTGGCCAATACAAATAATTACCGGGAAGCGCTTGATCTGCTGGAATCGCTTACAACCCCATCTGATGCTGCAAAACAGCTTTATCCCAGGGTGGCTTACGGCCGGGCAATGGAACTTATCAATGATCAGAACCTGGCGGAAGCAGATCGTTTGCTTGACAAAGTTTTAAAAGATCCCAACAATGCACCCGTAATTTCCCTCACACAATTTTGGAAAGGTGAAATAGCTTATCGGACAAACAAGCCTGAAGAGGCCATCAGGTTTTATAATACATACCTTGAAAATTCACCGGTTACCAATGGGGAAGTGAGTCCGCAAAATGCACGTTATAACCTCGGTTACGCATACCTGCGTAAAGAGAATTATAAAGTTGCCCAGGGTTTTTTTGACCAGGTGGCTAAATCGGTAAGGTTAAACAGTCCTGATATCGAAAGGGATGCCTGGTTGCGCAATGCAGATTGCTATTTTATGCAAAAAGGTTTCAGTACTGCGCAATCAATGTATGCCAAAGCAATTGATTATTCCTGGCCATCCGCAGATTACGCCCAGTACCAGCTTGCCATGATTGCAGGCGTTTCCAGGCCTGCTGAAAAAATCAATATGCTCAATTCTTTTGAAAGAAAATATCCTTCCTCGGAACTGGTGCCTTTAGTGAATATGGAAATTGCTGGCACATACTTATCAGAAGAAAAATATAAGGAAGCCATTCCATATCTTAATAATGTTATCAGATCTACCAGTAATACGGGCGGACTAAAGCCACGTGCTTACCTAAGGTTGGGCATTGCTCAATATAACCTGGACAATAACAAAGAGGCACTCGCTAATTATGAGAAGCTGGTAAAAGAATTCCCGGATGCACCCGAAACAGATGAGGCACTCGAAAGTGCAAGGGCCATATATGTTGAAGAAGGCAAGACGGGTGATTATGTGAATTTCCTTAAATCCGCAGGACGGAGTGTGACCAAAAACCAGGAGGATTCCCTGGCTTATACTGTTGCGGAAAATCGATATGCCGGTAATGATATGAATGGCGCACTTAGCGCATATAATGACTACCTCAAACAATTTCCTGAAGGCGAGTTTTCACTGGATGCGCAATATTTCAGGGCTGAGATCTATAATAACCGGAAAGACTGGAAAAATGCAACTGCCGGTTATGAAACTGTGGCAGACAGGGGAGCGAGTAAGTATGTAGAAAGGGCAAGTCAGCAGGCTGGCAGGATAAATTATTTTGAATTACAGGATTATGTAAAAGCGGAAAAATATTTCACCCTTTCAAAATCGGTTACGGGTAACAGGGAACAACGACTGGATGCCATGAGGGGGCTTTTAAGAAGCCAGTACCAATTGAAGAAATGGAATGATGCGGTTCCAAATGCCCAGGAATTACTGAAAGAAAAATCCATTAGTGTGGATGATAAGGTGCTTGCGTCTATGGTTCAGGGACGGGCACAGCAAAGCAGTGGAAAATATGCTGACGCCATCCAATATTACCGTTCTGTAGTATCAATGAATAATGCCGCTTACGGAGCGGAGGCACGTTATGAAATTGCGGATTGCTATTTCCGAATGAATGATCTGAAAAATGCAGAGCGAGGGGCTTTTGAAGCCATCAATAAGTCGGGTTCTTATGACTTCTGGATCACAAAAGCCTATATTCTTTTAGGCGAAGTTTTCTGGAAACAAAAAGACTATTTCAATGCCAAAGCTACTTTGCAGAGTGTGGTGGAGAATAGCCGCAATACAGAATTGAAAGAAGAAGCTCAAGTGAAACTGGAACTGGTGACGGAAGAAGAAAAGAAAAACAGCAAGATAGAAAATAACCAACCCTGATGAATACGCGTTAAACGTATTCATGTTAAAAGTATCGATTCAGTATGATGATGAATAGAATAAGTTTCAAGGCTTCTTTACCAGTTGCGGTTTTCCTGCTACTGGGACTGACTGTTTTCTCACAGGAACCGGCTAAGAAACAAACCATTGATATCACTTCTTCATTTAAGCCGGTTTTAAGAAATGCGGCTAAAATTAATTTCAATGCAAGTCCGCCCCGGGTGGATAGTGGAAGACCCAACCTGGCTTATACCATTCCAGTACAAAATATGGTACCCGGTTTAATGCCGGTTTCCATAAATCCACTTGCTTTGATTATAGACAGCACAGAATCCTGGGCAAACAGCAATTTTATTAAAGCAGGTTTTGGAAACCTGACAACCCCTTATGTGGAAGCCGGTTTGAGTTTTGGTGATCAGAAAACGAAGTTCAATGTTTTTGCTTCACATATTTCATCCAATGGTAAGATAGAATACCAGGATTATGCTCAGTCTGCTGTAACCGGTAGTTTCTATACCCCCATATCTAAAAACATCGAATTGCATGGTAACCTGGGGTATCACCAGGATAAATATTATCAGTATGGGTATGATAAAGCAGTGTATAATTACGATAAATCTGATTTGTTGAAAAGGTATAATACCATCACTGCAGAAGCCGGCCTGCGTAACCTTGCGCCAACTGAATTTGGTTTAAGTTATCATCCAAACCTTAAGATTGATATATTCAGCGATAACAGAAAGAATAATGAATCCAATGCAGTGCTCGACCTGCCATTAATCAAAACATTTGGGAATGCTTTGGCCATTAAGGTTGGCTTTAATGCAGATTTCACCAGGTTTACGCCGGATAATGCAGATGCCATTAATAATAACATAATTACCACCCCTGTTGCTTTGCTGTTTAAAACACCCAACCTGAGGTTTCAGGCGGGTCTTACTCCTTCATGGGATAACAGTCTTTTCCGGCTACTGCCTTCTTTCCTGGTTGACTTCCCGATTGCAAAGGAAAAATGGATCATCCAGGCCGGATGGATCAGTTATTATAATAAAGGAAGCTATCAGCATTTTGCAGCGATCAATCCATATATGGCCACTCCAACTGAGTTAAAGAATACCCGGATGGTGGAAAGATATGTTGGATTTAAAGGCACTTTATTTAAGACATTTACCTATAACGCAAAGATTGGATCTGCCGAGTTCAATAATACCCCCTTGTTTGTGAATGATGCCACGTCCGGTAAATCATTTAATATCATCTATGAAGAACAGCTTCAGGCTGTTCAAATACAGGGTGAACTCGGGTTCTCCAGGGCAGAAACTTTTTCCCTGCAGGCCGGATTCAATTGGTATTCTTTTAATAATCAAACTACAGAAGACCGGGC
Organism: Sphingobacteriales bacterium; assembly: GCA_024640465.1. Taxonomy (GTDB): domain Bacteria; phylum Bacteroidota; class Bacteroidia; order Chitinophagales; family Chitinophagaceae; genus Pollutibacter. The sequence goes on from JAHEEX010000004.1 coordinate 29,319, forward strand.
CTGGGGAATGATCCCCTTAGAATTAAATGGCCGCCTCAGGTGGATGATCATGAAGGATCTTTGGTTTAAAACAGACCTTTTTCTTTGGGACGGACCTTTATATAAAAAACCAAATGGGTCAAGTGACAGGCTGGCCGGCGGCTTTGACCTGAACGCAGGTGTGGAATTCAGGATTACCAAACAGCTTATGTTATGGGCGCAGTTCAATAATATCACCAATTCCAAATACCAGCGCTGGAATCAATATGAGATATATGGATTCAATATGTTGGGCGGCGTAAGGCTCAACTTCGATAAATAATTTCACAGGGGATATTTTGTGTTTTGAACAACAACCTAAACCGCTATCTTTGGCGCAACCCAACGGTTATGAAAGCGAAAGATATTGCAGACATTTTACATCATTATTTTATCCAGAACAATTCACTGAGCCTTCCGGGAATCGGCACATTTGACATGTTCCGAATATCGGCTCAAACAGATTTTGCCAATAAAAAAATGCTCCCGCCAACTTTCACCATCAGCTATAATAATCAATTTGATTCTCCCCAGAAAGAACTCTTTCATTATGTTTCCAGAAAGAAGAATATTGCTGAATGGGAAGCCATCAAAGTTGTAAACGATTTTGCATTCGACCTCAGAAATTCTCTCAAAACAGGTGAATCAATTGATTGGAAAGGCATCGGTGTATTAAAGCAGGGGAATGGGAAGGAAATTATTTTTGAGCCACACAGGTTGAGTTATGAATTTATTCCACATGTAAGTGCACAAAGGGTTATCAGGGAGAGTTCTAATCATGCCATGCTGGTAGGAGACCGGGAAAGGAGCAAATTAGAAATGCTCAAGTTCCTAACTGATGATGCTCCCGAAGTAAAAGCTAAAGGCGGCTGGTGGAGTATTGCTGCCATCATTGCAGCACTGGCGGTTTTGCTGATGGCCATTCGTGCTTTTTCCGGCGGTCTCAGTGTAATGGATGGACGGCAGCAAATCATAAAGCCAGGTAATGAAAATCCAACCTACACCATTCAAAACCCTATCCGGTAAGATCCATGACCAAGTTCGACCACTGCCCTGTATGTTCCGGCACAGATATTCATGAAGTATTGAAAGTAAAAGACTTTAGCGTAAGTGGAAATACTTTCCCGGTCTTTCAATGTAACCAATGCACTGCTCGCTTTACACAAGATATTCCAGGTGAAACAGAGATCGGGGCCTATTATCAATCGGAAGATTATATTTCGCATACAGACACTAAAAAAGGACTGATCAATAAATTGTACCATGTTGTTAGAGCCAGAACCTTAAAGGATAAACGAAAAATGGTTGAGCAGGTGAATGGAGGCGTTAAAGGCAGTATCCTTGATTATGGTTGTGGTACTGGCGCATTCATTCATGAAATGCAATCGGCCGGCTGGAAAATTACCGGGCTGGAGCCAGACCTCAGGGCAAGGGAACTTGCCCGAAAACTCAATGGGTCTAATATTTTTCCGCCCGATTATATTTCTTCTATACCGGGTGAACAGTTTGATATAATTACACTCTGGCATGTGCTCGAACATGTTCACCGGCTGCATCCAACATTAAAACACCTGAACAGGGCCTTGAAGCGGGGAGGCAGCATATTTATAGCGGTGCCTAATTATACATCTGATGATGCTAAGGCTTATGGCCCAGCCTGGGCCGCATGGGATGTGCCCCGTCATTTATATCATTTTTCTCCTGATTCTATGAAAAAATTATTGGCGGCAAATGGTTTTACATTAAAGGCCATTCACCCCATGTGGTTCGACAGTTTCTATGTTTCCATGTTGAGTGAAAAATACAGGACAGGAAAAAACAATCACCTGCGGGCGTTCTTAAAAGGGCTTAATTCAAATATCACGGCAATAGGAAACAAGGAACGTTGCAGTTCCCTGATATATGTTGCCATTAAAGAATAGTTGAAAGTAAACCTCATGCGTTTTGCTGCACCAGTTAATGTCTTCACGAACCATGGCGAAGAAAATAAATTTTGCCACAGACACCACGGATCAACAGCCGGAAAAATGCAAATACAGAGTAGAAAACGGCTGTTACTCCTGCTGTTTTTCAGTGTATTCCGTGGCTGATTTTCGGTTATTTTAGAACAGGATTTTTCACTTCTTCCAGCGCTTTCTGAATCATTTTGTCCTCGCCATTAGCCACTTCAAAATAACCCTCGTTTCGCCATTGCTGCCTGGCCAGGAGGCTTTTCACCCTTAAGCGCAACCTGTCTTTATTTGCTTCATTCAAAGGCCTAAGTTGAACGCTGTCTTTTTGCGCGAAAACTAAAAGTTCATTTAGTACGGCATCATTTACAGTATACATTTTACTGAAAGCAGCAGGGGTCTTATATTGATCAAATTGCGATTTATGCGCGATGTAATACCGGTATGCAAAATTCCCCATGGTATTGCGAGTATATAAAGGGGCTAAACTTGTATCAATGAGCAGTGTATCCAAAGGAATGAAGACATCCGGAGAAATGCCCCCTCCGCCATATACTTTTTTCCCCCTTTCGGTAGTGTATACTTTTCCGTTAGTATTCTTATTGCTGTCTGCATTTACCAGTTTCCCATTATGGTAACGTTCGAGTATCTCTTCGTTGTACTTTTCAATTCCCCCGCTATATGATTTCTGTATGCTCCTTCCCAGTGGTGAGTAATACCTCGCTACAGTTAGCCTGAGCGCAGAACCATCCCTGAGGTTATACTGTTCCTGTACCAATCCTTTGCCAAAACTTCTTCTGCCGATGATGGTTGCCCGATCCCAGTCCTGCAATGCACCTGCCAGTACTTCACTGGCTGAGGCCGAACCTTCGTTCATGAGGAGGATCAATTTGCCCTTTTCAAACAATCCATTTCTCCTGCAGGTATATTCTTTACGGGGTGTGTGTTTCCCTTCGGTATACACAATTAGCCTGTTACCATCCAGGAATTCATCAGCGATCTCCACTGCTTCATCCATGATCCCTCCTCCATTGTCGCGCAGATCAAGTACCAGTTCCTTCATCCCTTGCTGCTGTAACTTTTCAAGGCTGGCCATAAATTCTTCATAGGTTGTTTCAGAAAATTTATTCAGGCGGATATAGCCGGTAGAATCTTGAAGCATATATGCCGCATCCAGGGAATAAATGGGGATAAATCCGCGGGTGATCTTAAATGGTTTCTGTTCTTTCCCACGCATAACTATAACCGACACTTCCGTGCCCCTTGGGCCTTTAAGCATGCTCCGGATACCATCCGAACTAATACCTGTTCCGGCAACAACGGAATCGCCCACACGTAAAAACCGGTCTCCGGGAAGAAGGCCGGCCTTATCACTGGGCCCGTCTTTCAATACGGTTATTACATGAACTGTATCTTCAAAGATGTTGAATTCTACGCCTATACCTTCAAAACGGCCGGCAAGATCTTCATTGACACCATTAAGTTCTTTCGCCGGGATAAAAACAGAATGCGGGTCCAGTTGAGTAAGCATGCTCTCAATAGCTGATTGCCCCAGCGTATCCAGGCTAACATCATCTACATACCTTGTTCTGATCAATTCAAATACTTCCTGAAGGGTACCCCGGCCACCCATTTGGAAAATATTCCGGGAAACCGGCATGTTTCCATGCAACTTATATCCCAGAAAAATACCAATGAGCATGGAAAACGAAAAAAATAAGGGTAACCAGACCTGCAATTTTTTATTATTCATTCCTTACTTTGTATCTTAATTAAGTAAACACGAATTTCCAGAAATAAGTTGAATAATTCATACCGGTGGTAAAATTGATTGCAGATAGCGGCTCAACCAAGGCAGAATGGTGCCTGGTTCAGGGTAAAAAGAAAACAACCTTTTTTACGCAGGGTATAAGCCCATATTTTCTAAATGGGGCAGAAATCCAACAACTTATTCGAACCCATCTTTTACCTTCCCTGGGAAAAGTTTCAGTAGACGAAGTATTTTTCTATGGCACCGGTTGTAAAAGCCCGGCTAATCATAAACTGATGAAAGCCGCGCTGAAGGCTGTTTTCCCTGATTCCGACATTGCTGTTGACCACGACCTGATGGGGGCTGCCAAGGCTTTATGCGGAAATGCTAAAGGAGTAGCCTGTATCCTGGGTACCGGGTCAAATTCCTGTTATTACAACGGCAAGAAGATTGTAAAAAACAGTCCGGGCCTTGGCTATGTGCTGGGGGATGAGGGAAGCGGGGCTTACCTGGGCCGAAAAGTGCTCCAATATTATCTCTATAATACTTTTGATGAAGATCTGCGGTCGAGGTTCGATGCTCAGTATGTTACCAGTGCTGCAGAAATTCTGGATAATGTCTATAAAAAACCACTGGCCAATCGTTATCTTGCATCTTTTGCCTTGTTCCTTGCTGAAAACAGGGGACATTTCATGATAGAAAATATCATTGAAGACTGTTTAAACGATTTCTTTTTCAATCACATCATCAAATACCGCGAAAGCTGGATTTTGCCGGTTCATTTTGTAGGTGGGGTTGCATATGGATTCAGGGATGTTATAAAGGAATTATGTTCAAATTATGAACTTACTTTGGGTAAGATTATGCAAAATCCCATGGAAGGACTTGTGACATATCATAGTTAATAAGTCAAAAAAAGATGCATACAGCGTAAGTAAATGAATCTGCAATGAGTGAATTTAAAAAAGTTACAGAGCAAACATCAAATTATATTGACCTCGATAAAATGTCTGTTCACGAAATTCTGGTGAACATTAACCACGAAGATAAAATCGTGCCATTAGCTGTTGAGAAAGCCATTCCATCCATTGAAAAACTGGTATCTGTTATTGTAGATAAAATGCTTGCAGGTGGCCGGCTGTTTTATATAGGAGCGGGTACCAGCGGGCGTTTAGGCGTGGTTGATGCGAGTGAATGTCCACCAACATATGGCGTACCTCATGGACTGGTTATAGGCATCATTGCAGGCGGTGAGAATGCCATGTTCAAAGCGGTTGAATTTGCAGAAGACAGTAAGGAAGATGGATGGAAGGACCTTGAAAGTTTTGATGTTTCAGAAAAAGACGTAGTTGTGGGTATTGCAGCAAGTGGTACAACGCCTTACGTTATTGGCGCTCTGGAAGAGTGTCGTAAACGGAATATCTCAACCGGTTCAATCACCTGTAACCCGGATGCCCCAGTATCTGATGTGGCTGATTTTCCCATTGAAGTGGTTGTTGGGCCTGAATTTGTTACCGGCAGCACCAGGATGAAAAGCGGAACTGCTCAGAAATTGGTATTAAATATGATCTCAACCTCCGTAATGATCCAACTTGGCCGTGTTGAAGGGAATATGATGGTTAATATGTTACTGAGCAACGAGAAACTGGTAGACCGTGGCGTTAAAATGGTAATGGAACAAATGCATCTTCCGGATTATGCAAAAGCCAAAGAACTGCTTCTTCGTTTCGGTAGTGTTAAGAAAGCAGTTGAATCCGGTTCAAAATAAAACTTTCCCTAATTTTGTTGCCATAAAATGTAATACCGGATTATACCGGCCATTTTATAATTCAGCGTACCTGCGGATGCATGAAATTGAACCATATTTTAACTGGCGTCATCTCTACACGGCAGAAGAAGATGAAAGATCACCGTTTTATGAACGTGAATATAATGAGTTTGCCTTTACACAAACGGTGTATAACTACTATATCCACCCCCAATGGGATGACTTTGGATCACGTACCCTTTACCTGAAGATACTGTTTGCTGATTACGATCAGGACTATGCGATAATCGAATTGATCGGAGAATGGAATGATGCCATTGAAAACGATATCATGACCCTGAAAAGAGAGATCATTGATAAGTTGATATCTGAAGGGATCTATAAATTTATCCTGATCGCAGAGAATGTGCTCAATTTCCACAGTAGCGATACCAGTTATTATGAAGAATGGATGGAAGATATCCAGGAAGCCGGCGGATGGGTGGTAATGCTGAACTTCCCGCCCCAATCACAATACGATTTCAGAAAAACCCATATAGACCGCTATATTGAATTAATGGATTATCCTGTCTGGCGAACGGTTCAACCTCAACTTTTGTTTGCTGCCATTGACAATATGTTACTCCGAAGGTTAAACAACGACTGATTTTTAAACCCTTGCCTTTATTTTTTGTTAAGCAAATAATCAGGCCTGATTTGAGGAAATATGAAAAAAATGTTTTTTTTGATTCCTGTAGGTTTATTTTTGTGAGAATTCCTTAAATCAGCAACTTTCAATTATGGAGTGGAAACAGTTATTCACCTCTTCTATCGGTAAAAAAATTACCATGGCCCTCACCGGCATTTTTCTGATCGTGTTCCTTTTGGTTCATTGCTATGTAAATGCCAATGTTTTCTTCTCCCATGGTGAAGAAAACTTCAACAGGGCGGCTCATTTTATGGGTACCAATATCCTGGTAAGGATCGCGGAAATAGGCCTTTTTGCGGGTTTTATCCTCCATATCATTCAGGGTTATAAACTTGAACTGTCCAATAGGGCAAAAAGATCTTCAAAATATGCAGTGACTGCAGGCAACAAAACCAGTACCTGGTATTCCCGTTCCATGGCTTTGCTGGGAACACTTATCCTCTTATTCCTGATAATTCACCTAGTTCATTTTTGGGTTCCATCCCGGTTTGGCGGACTAACTGAAGTAAATTATGATGGCAAATCCGTTCTTAACCTGTATGGACGGATGAAAGATGTTTTTAGCCAGGAATGGGTGATTATTGTTTACTTGCTCGGTTGTTTCTCCCTGGCATGGCACCTGTTACATGGCTTCCAGAGTGCTTTTCAAACCATGGGATGGAATCATAAAAAGTATACTCCTTTGATACATAGCATGGGTGTTGTATTTTCTGTGGTCGTGCCGCTCATTTTTGCATTAATGCCCCTGTTCATGTATTTTGGCTGGGAGATTCCGGTTGGGGAATTGACTTTGTTGTTTTGATAAGCTATCAGATAATTAGATAATAGATATTGGATATTAGATATAGAAGACAGGGAAAATTTAGCAAATAGAAATAAGCCTATTTAAAAAACAGGTTTTTGATATTAATGACTTATGCGATTTAATTCCTTTATCAGAACTAATTATACTTAAAAAGGTTGTATTTATTTGTCTGATATCCAATTATAATTATCAAACTATTTTTTTCCTGATTTAATATTTCGAACTAATTAATTAAAATATGCCAGACGCTAAAATTCCAGCAGGACCACTCGAAACCAAATGGACCAAGTATAAAAGTAGTGTCCGACTGGTAAACCCTTCCAATAAAAGGAAAATAGAAGTTATTGTTGTTGGTACAGGTCTTGCCGGAGCTTCTGCAGCCGCCAGTCTGGGTGAGCTGGGTTATAAAGTTAAGGCATTCTGTTACCAGGATTCACCAAGACGTGCGCATTCCATTGCAGCACAAGGAGGTATCAATGCTGCTAAGAATTACCAGAATGATGGCGACTCTGTTTATCGTCTTTTTTATGATACTATCAAGGGCGGCGATTATCGCGCACGTGAAGCAAATGTATACAGGCTGGCAGAGGTTAGTAATAATATTATTGATCAGTGCGTTGCCCAGGGTGTACCCTTTGCACGTGAATATGGCGGTTTACTGAGTAACCGTTCATTTGGTGGCACTCAGGTACAACGTACTTTTTATGCTGCAGGTCAAACCGGACAGCAATTGCTGATCGGTGCTTACCAGGCCATGGAAAGACAGGTAGCACTTGGTACTGTTGAAATGTTCAGCCGTCATGAAATGTTGGAAGTAGTGGTGATAGATGGAAAGGCGCGAGGTATCATTACACGAGACCTGGTAACCGGTAAAGTGGAACGTCATTTCGGTCATGCGGTACTGCTATGTACCGGGGGATATGGGAACGTTTTTTATCTTTCTACAAATGCAATGGGTTGTAATGTTACAGCGGCATGGAAGGCACACCGCCAGGGTGCTTATTTTGCCAATCCATGTTTTACACAGATACACCCAACATGTATTCCTGTTAGTGGTGATCATCAGTCGAAGCTAACCCTGATGTCTGAATCATTGCGTAACGACGGGCGAATCTGGGTCCCCAAAAAACAAGGAGATAACCGTATTGCTACCGAAATACCTGAAGATGAAAGGGATTATTTCCTGGAACGCCGTTATCCGGCCTTCGGTAACCTGGTGCCACGTGACGTTGCATCCCGTGCTGCTAAAGAAAGATGCGATGCGGGACACGGCGTTGGAACATCCAAACAAGCAGTATTTCTGGATTTTGCTGATGCAATTCAGCGATATGGTAAAGCGGAAGTAAGTAAAAGGAACCTGGGCCAGGTGGATGCGGTTTCGGTTACCCAATTAGGTAAGGAAGTGATCAAAGAAAAATATGGCAACCTCTTTGACATGTATGAAAAAATTACCGGGGAAAATCCCTATGTAGTACCTATGCGTATATATCCTGCAGTGCATTATACCATGGGTGGTTTGTGGGTTGATTATGAACTTATGACAACCGTAACCGGTTTATACTGTTTGGGTGAGGCCAACTTCAGTGAGCATGGCGCAAACCGCCTCGGTGCTTCTGCTTTAATGCAAGGCCTGGCTGATGGTTATTTTGTAATTCCATATACCATTGGAAATTACCTGGCTGATGAAGTGGGTAAATCACATATCTCTATAGATCATCCCGGATTTATGGAGGCTGAAAAAAAGGTAAGCAAGCATTTGGCGGAACTAATGAAAATTAACGGAAAGCAATCCGTTGAAAGTTTTCATAAAAGATTGGGTAAGATCATGTGGGATAAATGTGGGATGGCCAGAAATGCTGAAGGACTGAAACAAGCCATTCAAGAGATCAGGGCATTGAAAAAAGAATTCTGGAGCGACCTGAGAATACCCGGAAAAATCGATGAAATGAATCCTGAACTGGATAAAGCAGGAAGGGTGGCAGATTTCCTGGAACTCGGTGAACTTATGTGCATAGACGCCCTGGAAAGAAATGAAAGTTGTGGAGGACATTTCAGGGAAGAATACCAAACATCAGAAGGAGAAGCACTTAGGGACGATGCTGGATATATGCATGTGGCACAGTGGGAATATTTCCATGATCAATGGAAATTGCATAAAGAACCGTTGAATTATGAAGTGGTGAAACCAAGTCAGCGGAGCTATAAGTAGTCGGGAGTCGGGAGTCAACAGCCAAATGCAGTCGGGAGTAAATATTATTAAAAGTTATGGAGAACTTATTACAAAGTATAAAAAGTTGAATTCGCAAAAGCTTATCATTTTAAAAGAATTCATTAATTCGTTAATTCGCTAATTCGTTAATTGATTATATGCAGCATTACAACATGGATCTTACGCTCAAGGTTTGGCGCCAGCAAAACAGGAATGCACAAGGCGGATTTGAAACCTATCAGGTTAAAGATATTTCCTCTGAAATGTCTTTCCTTGAAATGATTGATGTACTAAATGAAAAACTAATACACGAGGGCGGAGATCCGATTGCATTTGACCACGATTGCCGTGAAGGTATTTGTGGTACCTGCTCCATGGTGATTGATGGCCGTCCACACGGTCCCTGGAAAGGAACCACCACCTGCCAGTTGCATATGCGTGCGTTTAAAAATGGTGAAACCATCGTTATTGAACCATTCCGTGCAAATTCTTTTCCGGTACTCAAAGACCTGGTTGTGGATCGTAAAGCCTTCGACCGTATCATCCAGGCCGGTGGATTTATTTCTGTAAATACGGGTAATGCAGTAGACGGAAACGCAATTCCTATTGATAAAGATGATGCAGACAATTCTTTTGCAGCGGCCAGTTGTATTGGTTGCGGCGCCTGTGTTGCGGCTTGTAAAAATTCATCAGCCATGTTATTTGTTTCAGCAAAAGTTTCTCATCTCGCATTGTTGCCCCAGGGCGCACCGGAGAAAAGCACAAGAGTTGCTGCTATGGTAGATCAGATGGATAAAGAAGGTTTTGGCAGCTGTACAAATACGTATGCTTGTGAAGCCGAATGTCCAAAAGAAATATCCGTGATGAATATTGCCCGATTGAACCGGGAATACCTGGCTTCATCATTTAATGCCGATAAATAATTTTTTACATTTTATAAAAAATGCTTCCGGAGACGGGAGCTTTTTTTATGCATCCATATGGAATCCTTTATCTTTAAAGAAGCTTAAACCAATTCCATATGCCATCATCATCCCGTCGTAAATTCATTCGCCAGCTTGGAACAACTGCCGCCTTATTCACTGGTGGGAATGCTGCCGCTTTATCCCTCGATGAGCACAAAATTCAATATCTGCAACCGGAAAAAAGGTATACTTCCAATGATAAAGTACGCATAGCAGGAATTGGTATGGGACTGATGGGATTTGGGGATATGGAAACAGCATTGATGGTTCCCGGAGTTGAAATTGCCGGAGTGTGCGACCTATATGATGGTCATTTTGACCGCGCCAGGGAGCTATGGGGAAAGGACATTTTTTGTACGCGCGATTATCGGGAAATACTGGAAAGAAAAGATATTGATGCCGTAATTATCGCAACACCTGATCATTGGCACGACCATATCTCTATTGCGGCTATGCGTAAAGGTAAGCATGTATATTGCGAGAAGCCCATGGTGCAAAACTGGGAAGAAGGGCATGAAGTAATACAAGCGCAGAAAGAAACCGGCAAGGTTTTTATCGTAGGATCACAGGGTGTAAGCAGCATTGTGCTTGCAGAAGCAAAAAAACTGATCAAATCCGGTGCAATCGGGGAACTCAACCTGATTGAAGCAGTGAATGATCGTTATGGCGCCCTGGGTGCCTGGCAGTATTCGATCCCAACAGATGCATCTCCTAAAACAATTGACTTCGATCGCTTCCTGGGTGATGCCCCTAAAAGGCCTTATGACCCCATTAGGTTCTTCCGCTGGCGTAATTACCAGGATTATGGCACCGGTGTGGCGGGTGATCTTTTTATTCACCTTATTTCAGCGGTACATTTTGCACTGGATTCAAACGGACCGGAAAGAATTTTTTCCAGTGGATCACTCAGCTATTGGAAAGACGGGCGTGATGTTCCCGATGTACTTACCGGTATCATGGATTATCCCAAAACGGCTACGCATAGTGCATTCCAAATGCAACTACGGGTAAACTTTGCTGACGGATCGGGTGGTAGTAACCGTACCAGGTTCTATGGGTCTGAAGGGATGATGGAATGGGAGGGAGACCGATTTACGCTTAAAAAACAAAAACTTTCTGCAGCCCCTGGTTTTGGGGGTTGGGATACCTATAATGTTTTTTCTTCTGCCCAGCAGAAGGAATACGAGAAATGGTATAACCAAAAGTATTCTGCAGAAGATAAAAAAGAGATAGCTCCTGAGCAAAAGCATTTTGCTGCTCCGGCAAATTATGATGCCCGGTTGGATCATTTCACCAATTTTTTCGAAGGAATCAGAAATGGCAAGCCCATCGTGGAAGATGCCAGTTTTGGCCTCCGGGCAGCCGGTCCTGCATTGGCCAGTAATCTAAGTTATTTCAAAAAGAAGGTGATTAATTGGGACCCGGTAGGAATGAGGGTGAAATCATGATGACATCTAAATAATTCCGACTCAAAAATAAACCTGTTTTTGGCCCCCTTTTTCTCCAAAACTCGCAGATTTTCACTGTCTTATGCAATAAATGCTATTTTTGGGCATTTATATAAAAACGGGAAATCTTTTGTTCAGCAAGCGGGTAATATGGCTGCTCATTTTGGGGGGGATTGCAATGTCGGGTTGGTCACAGCCATTAGCTCAATCAAACCTGCGCAGGAAATTTATTTCCACCCGTGAAACATTTGTACTCATAGACTCGCTCAGTATCATTCCGAATACATTTCTTATTACCGGAATTCCAGATTCCACCTATCGTATCGATTACGTAAATGCCAGCCTTACATGGAGGGTAAAACCTCAATGGGACAGCATACCAGTTGTTTACAGGGTCTTTCCTTACCGGCTTAATAGCGCTGCTCAACGGATGAAATTTGATACTGTAATGGGAAAATTTGTGGTCACTCCCCTGGAAATGCAAAATAAGAACGAATCACAGGCTTTGTTCGATTTCGGTAATATCAGTTATAACGGAAGTTTTGGACGTGGACTGTCTTTTGGAAACCGGCAGGACGTAGTGGTAAATTCAAGCCTTAATTTACAGATCAACGGATATATTGGTGATAGTATACAGCTTGCTGCAGCCATAACGGATAATAACATCCCCATCCAGCCGGATGGGAATACGCAGAACCTGAATGAATTTGACCAGGTGTATATCCAGTTTTCAAAAGACAAGTGGCGGTTCAATATCGGCGATATTGATATCCGTCAGAATCAGAATTACTTCCTTAATTTCTATAAACGACTCCAGGGTGCTTCATTTGAAACAGAAACAAGGGTTAGTAAGAATACGGTAAATAAGGTGCTGGCCAGCGGTGCAGTTGCCAAAGGAAAATTCACCCGAAATGTTTTTCAGGGATTGGAAGGAAACCAGGGGCCATATCGCCTCATCGGTGCCAATAATGAACTCTATTTTATCATCCTGGCGGGTACGGAGCGGGTATTCATTGACGGTATCCTTATGCAGCGTGGGGAAGATCAGGACTATGTGATCAATTACAATACTTCAGAAGTGACTTTTACACCGAGGCAGATGATCACAAAAGATAAAAGGATTCAGATCGAATTTGAATACGCAGACAGGAACTACCTGAACGCGCAATTATATCTCGCAGATGAAGTAAGCCTGAACAATAAATTAAAACTTAGGGTTGGCGCCTATAATAATAACGATGCAAAAAATTCACCGATAAACCAAACCCTGGATTCAAGGCAGAAACAGTTTCTTTCCGTCATTGGGGATAGTGTTCAGAAAGCATTCTATCCATCTGCTGCACTGGATACCTTTTCAGCTGGAAAAATATTATACGAAAAAGTTGATACCGTTTACAATGGTGGAATCAGTGATACTATTTTTGTTTTTTCCAACGACAGCAGCAAGGATTTGTATTCTCTATCATTTACTGAAGTTGGATTTGGGAATGGTAACTATATACAGGACCTGAATAATTCTGCCAATGGAAAAGTCTTCCGCTGGGTTGCCCCGGATTCCGTAACCGGAGCTTTACAAGGACAATTTCTGGCTGCCGTTTTACTGGTAGCACCAAAGAAACAGCAAATAATTACCATTGGGGCAGATTATGCCATCACTCCTTTAACCATGGTCAGAACAGAAATGGCCATGAGTAACCTGGATGTAAATACTTTTTCTTCAAAAGATAAAGGAAACGACAAAGGCTTTGCAGGAAGGGTCATTCTAAATAATACAAAACCTTTTAGTGGCGCAAAGGGCCTGGAGTTAAAGACGGATCTATATTATGAACACATTCAGGCAGACTTCCGGCCAATTGAACGCCTAAGGAATGTTGAATTCAATCGAGATTGGGGCCTTCCGTATAATGCAACACCTGCAAATGAAAATGTATTCAGCGCTGCTTTTGGCTTAAAAGACAAAGTAAATAATACGGTCAAATACAGCTTTTCAGGATATGTAAGGAGTGATAATTACCAGGCATTCAGGAACAGTATAGTACACCAGGGGGCCGTGCGTGGATGGAAATTCAATAACCAGTTTAATTACACTTCCATTGATGAATCAAAGCAGTCTGGCTTTTTTCTAAGGCCATCAATTGATATTAACAAGCAATTGAAGAATCTGAAGAATTACCAGCTGGGAATGAATTATTCTTTGGAACATAATGAACTCAGGTATAAATTATATGATTCACTTAACCTTACCAGTTTCTCATTTGATACCTGGCAGGTATATTTTAAATCGCCTGATAATTTGCCCAACAAATGGGGGGTAAGTTATTTTACCCGTTCAGATAAATATCCATTTGGAAGCCAGTTGATCCGAACAGACAGGAGCCAGAACATAAATGTATTTACCGAACTCATGAGAAGCGAACATCATCAGTTCCGCTTTAATACAACTTACCGTAAACTCAGTATCATTGACAGTAAGTATTCAACATTTAAGCCAGATGAAACCATCCTCGGCAGGGTAGAGTATAATACCAATGTATGGAAAGGTGGTGTCAGTGGAAATGCCTTATACGAATTAGGAACTGGGCAAGAACCCAGACGCGACTTTGCATACCTGGAAGTACCACCGGGGCAGGGAGAGTATACCTGGATAGACTATAATAATGATGGGATTCAGCAATTGAATGAATTTGAAATAGCCAGGTTTCCGGATCAGGCTAAATTTATAAGGGTTTTTACACCTACCACTGAATTTACAAAAGCCAACTACCTGCAATTTAATTACAGTGTAACTATCAACCCAAGAGCTGCCATCAATCTTGCAAAAGCAAAAGGGATGCAGAAATTTCTTACCCGTGTATACTTTCAAAGTGCTTTACAGATAAACCAGAAAAAGATTGCTGATGGAGCGCTTGCCGATTTTAATCCTTTTGATAATAATATCGGTGATTCATCGCTATTAACCCTTAGCCAGCTTTTTAGCAACAGTTTTTCGTTTAACCGTTTCAGTTCGGTATGGGGGATAGACATCAATAATATTCGCAGTTCGGGGAGGGCATTCTTGTCATATGGATATGAATCAAGAAAACTAAATGATTGGACGTTGAAAGGCCGGTATAATATCGGAAAAAAATTCACCATCGATATGATTGCCCGGAAAATTGTTAATGGACTGTCTACACCAGAGTTTAATAACAGGAATTATAAAGTGGAAGGAAAATCATTTGAACCAAGATTTACTTATACAAAGGGGACTGTATTCAGGATACAGGCAGGGTACATTATGGACAACAAAAACAATACTACCGGAACCGAAAAATCCACAACCAATTCGTTCAATACAGAAGCGAAGTATAATGTATTGTCAAACACTTCTCTCACTGCCCGGTTTACCTACAGTCAGATAGATTATAATGCATCTCCTAATACTACGGTTTCTTATGTTATGCTGGAAGGCCTGCTTCCAGGTAAAAATTTTCTATGGACATTAGACCTCACACAGCGACTGACATCTTTCCTTGAACTAAACTTTCAGTACGAAGGCCGTAAATCCGGAACTTCAGGTATTGTTCATATAGGCCGTGCACAAATCAGAGCGCTTTTTTAAAAGTGGAAAATCGAAAGTCGAAAATGGAAAGTGGAAAGGCAGTCGCCAGTCAACAATCGCCAGTCACCAGTCACCAGTCAACAGTCACCAGTCACCAAAAACAGCCCTGATTAATAGTAAACTGGTTTAAAAAAAGACTAACAAAAATGAAAAGCAATATCAAATATCCAATTTGAAATCAAGCATTTTTTCCTTTCTAAACTTCCTGGCTGTTTCTGCATTTTATTTTCTCTTTTCGATTTTCCACTTTCGATTTCTCTCTCGCCTGGCTGTTTCTGCATTTTATTTTCTCTTTTCGATTTTCCACTTTCGATTTCTCTCTCGCCTGGCTGTTTCTGCATTTTATTTTCGCTTTTCGATTTTCCACTTTCGATTTCACAAAAAAAAGCCGGACATTTCTGCCCGGCTACTTAGTATTCTTATATTTTCAGATTAGCTGAACAAGCCACCTTTTTTCAGGGCAACTGTGTTTTCACCGATTTTGAAACCATTGTTATATACTTCTACTTTGTAATTACCCGGAACATATTTATCAGCTTGTTGCAGATCAAAGCTTACATTCTTCTTAACACCCTGTTCGTAATTAACGGATACTTTATTTGTGAATTGTTTTTCACCATCTTTACGTGTAGTGAATGTACCAGAATTAAGGCCTTGCTCACTCACAACTTTGCCAGCCGGATCAGTTACAACAATGTACAGGTCTTTGGTGCCACTTGGCGTGATCAGGTTCTCGTCCAGATCAAAAGAGATCCTGAATTTATCAGCACGCTTAGCAGTGCTGGTAGATTTTTCTTTACCACTGCCTTTTACATTAACAGCGTTGATCTTAAAGCTTGAAGCATGGAGTGTAGAACCTATATCTACTTTTTCTTCAGCAGCTTTCTTTTCATTTGTAGTGGTTGCGAGGTTGGTTTCCAGTTCAGCTTTCTGGGTAGTCAGGGCAGCTTTGTCCTGGGTCAGTTGCTGATTTTCGCCTTGTAAGCGCTGGATTTCCTGCAGGTAACCATCAATTTTACCATTTAATTCGCTGATAAGCTGACGGGCTTCTTTCAGATCAGCTGCAGTTGCATTTTGTTTGCCAACCAAAGTTTTGATACGGTTTTTCAGGTCATACATTTCTTTGTCTTTGGTCTTAACCAGGCTGTCCAGGCGCGCGTTGCTGCTGGTCATGCCATCCAGACGAAGAAGAGCATCTTCATATTCTTTCTGAACCATATTCTTGGAAGAATCAAGTGCAGCATACTGAACATCTTTTTGCTGAATCACTTCTTTGGTTCTGCTTTTGTCATAAATAATATAGCCCCAGGTACCCAGTAAAGCGGCAATCAGGACACCATAGATCAGGCCCCTGTTGTCTTTTTTAGGTTCTTGTGCAGGAGGCGTTGCGGAAGGATAATTTGCGGAACTCATAATGTGGGTTTTAATATTAAAGTTGGTTATAAAAGCATTTTTGATAAACTGGTTTCTGGCACAGATCAAACCCTCATCTACTTCGAAACTTTGTCCTGACTCATTCATTATCAATTCTTACAGAAGTATGAAGAGCCTCTGGAAGCCCTAGATTTCCAAAACCGTGCCAGAAAATGTTAGTGAAGATGATTTTTGTCATAAACAGGTTGCTAATATGGGTTTCCTTGCCCTGTATTTCTTGCCCAAATATGCATAAAACCTGCATTTCGGGCGATTTCAGAAATGTATACATGGGCAAAGGTAGAATGGACGATTTTTTTTAAAAACGGCCGCTTTTTTGATTTGAAAGCAATTTTTTTGCTGTTTTACACTTAAAGACCGGGTTTATGATAAAGTAGTGAAATATTTAATTTGTGTATAAAGCTTTATGAATTTGCCCGTCTTGGCATCAAAAATTAACTTCGTTGCTTATTAGGCATTTTGCCTGAATTACCTTCTTCTTTTTTGTCTTTTACACGTATCAAATGGTTAAAAAGTGATAGAAAAAATCATCAATGACTGGAAAAAACAGAAATTCAGGCCCATATACTGGCTTGAAGGGGAAGAGGAATATTACATTGATGAAGTAATGAAGTACGCGGAGCACCACATACTGAATGAGCAGGAGGCAGGCTTTAACCTAACTGTATTTTACGGAAAAGATGCCCAATGGCCGGAAGTACTGAATGCATGCAGGCGTTATCCCATGTTTGCAGACAAACAGGTTGTCTTACTTAAGGAGGCCCAGCAGATGAAGGATATCGAAAAACTTGAATCCTATATAGAACACCCACTTGATTCAACCATATTTGTGGTTTCATATAAAGATAAAAAAGTTGATGGCAGAAGTAAACTGGCCAAAATACTGAAACAGAAGGGCGAAATGGTTACCACTAAAAAGATGTACGATAACCAGTTGCCCGACTGGACCAATAACCATGTGCAGTCCCTGGGGTATACGATCAGCCAGAAAGCATTGATGTTATTGATTGATCATATTGGCAACGACCTGAGCAGGCTGGTGAACGAAATAGATAAAATACTGGTGAATTTACAAGGCCGTAAAAACATCACGGAAGATGACATTGAACAATTTGTTGGTATAAGTAAAGAATATAATGTTTTTGAACTTCAGGCTGCGATGGCACAAAAGGACCTGTACAAGGCTATGCGCATTATTACATATTTTGAAGCCAATCCCAAAGCTGGCCCAATTCAATTGATCCTGCCCTCCTTGTACAGCTTTTTCAGTAAAGTGTATATGCTGTATGGTATTGATGCCAAAGATGAAAAAGCGGCAGCATCTACATTGAGCGTATCCCCGTTTTTTATAAAAGATTATTTATCCGCCGCACGTAAATACGATTATAACGGGGTAACTCAGGCGCTTTTATTGTTGCATCACTATAACCTCCGGAGTGTGGGTGTAGGAGATACAGGCACTTCAGATGCCGGCCTGTTGAAAGAGTTAGTGGTTAAGATGATGAATTAATGTATCAAAGCAAGATTTCCAGCGCATCTTTGCGATCCTTTTCCAATTGGGCCTTCAAAAATTCAATGCCCTCAAATTTTTGTTCGTCTCTGATTCTTTGGATGACGGAAACCTGGATGAACTTTCCATAGATGTCTTCATTGAAATCAAAGAGGTGAACTTCGATACTGTGATGTAGACCATCCACCGTTGGCCGAAAGCCAATATTCATCATACCCTGCTTATGCATGTATTGTCCTTTATGATCGGTAAAGGATACTTGTACGGCATAAACACCATTCGCAGGCGTTAATTTATCCGCATTGGTGAGTCGGAGGTTTGCAGTGGGATATCCGATAGTTCTGCCTCTTTTATCACCATGTATAACTTCTCCTTCAAAAAAATACGGATATCCCAGGAAATCATTTGCTGTTTTAATATCGCCTTTGCTTAATGCTTCCCTGATCCTGGTTGAACTGACGGTCACTTCATTTAATACCTTTTCGTCTATTTCCTTTACGATATATTGATATTGTGGGGCCAGTTCATCCATCAAATGATAATCACCCCGGCGATCTTTACCAAAGCGGTGGTCATAGCCAATAATAATTGTATGCGGATGAAAATATTTAACCAGGAAGTCCTTAATGTAAACTGCGGGATCAAGTTCCGCAAATGCTTCCGTAAAAGGAATAACAACAAGGTGGTCTATTCCGGCTTCTTCCAGCAATAAGGTCCTTTCAGCCATAGTTGTCAGCAGGAACAGTTTTCCGGACCTGGAACCGATAATTTTCCGTGGATGGGGATGAAATGTGATGATCACGGTTTCACCGCCAATGGCAAGCGCTTCGCTTTTCATCTGGTCGATGATCAATTGATGGCCTTTATGCACACCGTCAAATGTGCCAATGGTAACAACGGCATTTCGGAATACAGGTAAATGATCTGTTTGCTGGTGTACTTGCATATTCAGGCGGGCAAAATTAATACAAATTCATTGATCCATATGTTGTATTCATATTGAAGTTAGTTTAAATGCCATTAACAGGTTGTATGGGGACGGTTTATCTGTTTTTAGACCTATCGGAAATTGCCGTAAAAATTTATTTAGATGCTTTTTATCTCCTTTAAGCTGTCGTTTGTCTACTATTCAAATCAGGCATTTGAAAGCCTGATATTTTCGTAATCGAGTTTAATTTTATAATATATGTCTGATGAAAAATACTCCACTATTCATTTTTATGCCAATTTATTTTTTGGTTTTTTTTATAAGTTGTCAGAAAGAGAAAGTCATTCCGATTCCTGATAAACAGGAATATATTACTAAACCGCCCGAGGTCATTGCGGATGCTGATCGATTTGTTAGTTCAAAATACCCTTTTACAAATTTACAAATCATACAGGCAGATGGAACAACTGTAAAATGGGTTAAGAACTGGACTGTTCAATGGACATGCGCAAAGAAACCTGCCGGAGCACCTGATCCTGTAATTTTGCAACCACAGGAAGATGGAACTCCGGTAAATGGTTTAGTGCTTGGCGAATACGAATTCAGGGTAGAGTTAAAGAATTCAAAAGGAGTGAGTGGGGGTGCGGTATATGTAACTGTAGTGGAAGATACCATGTCTGGCAAAACCCTCGTTTTTGACCAGGTTCCCTGGATAAATTGGCAGCCATATTGTTCGTTCCCGGATTGCAACAGTACTTATGTACCAGGGCTTATTATAGAAGGTAAGCCATTTTCATTTATCCGAAAACCGGGTCAGATTGAGATCAATGTTGATCCGGGTATTTCGGCGCAGGGACTTAATATAAGCTATGGCATAGCATCCATTGATAATTTTCAAATCCTGTCCATTGTAGCCTCAGGTGAAACTTCAGTATTGCAACTACTTGAAGGGAAAAAAGCAACAGTTACTATTAAGTTCCCTTAACCGTGCAGGGGAAAAGGATTTAATGTAAGGTTAGCAAAATGAATATTTTTTGCATATTTATTTCAGCCATGATCAACATCCGGAGTATAGGGTTTATTTGATTGAAATATATTAGTGGGGAATCAGAAACATCGATTACATTGACTTTCAGGAAGATATTTGCTTGATTTAATTTTCTGTCTTATAAAAATGAAGTGATTTTTAAATGCCAATATTTGACCAAAAGCGCTGGTAAAATTGTATTTTTGCATTTTATCAGAGTGTACCAAATAAGTTGTTTAAATGAATTCAGGCAAAATCAGCAGAAAAATAAAGGGCTTCATTTTTATACATATATTTTGTACGCTAATAGTATCCTGCAGTAAGGATGCCCCTTTTGGTATTATACAAAATGAAATTGCTCCTCCTCCTATTTCTGCCGGGAAGGACAAGTTTGTAAGTTCTAATCAGGATACATTGACTTTTACCACTGTAAGCAGTTCAGCCGAGGTACTCACGCCTGCCAATTTTAAATTCAGCTGGACTAATATTCAAAAACCATCAGGTGCAAAGGATCCCGTAATTGTAAATCCGGGAAGTTATGAAACGGTTATTTATGGAATGGTTCCCGGTGAGTATCAGTTCCAGGTAGAAGCTTCCAATAAAAAAGGTTCCAAAAAAGATGTTGTTGCTGTAACAGTAGTGCCGGATACACTTTCCGGTAAAACAATTTACATCGACGGACTTACCTGGAATATCATCAATGTTCCTCTATTCCCGGGATCAACTGCTTCTA
>JAHEEX010000239.1 GCA_024640465.1 Sphingobacteriales bacterium
AACCTGACTGGTAACAATGGTTTTGCCCAGATCATCAACAACAAATCAAACAACCAACAGCTTACACATACGCTGACCTATACCCCAAAACTGACAAAAGACCTCAGTTTGAATGCGGTAATAGGTTACGAATACCTGAAATTTGATTATAAAGGAAGTGGCATGGTGGGTAACCGCTTTGTAGATTATCCCGGCCTGAAGTATACCAATTATATGGGTAACGTTCCTGCGGTTGACAGGTCAATCTACTCATTTGCAAACCCAATCTCAGAACTTCAGTCATATTTTGCAAGGGCTACCTTTAACTGGGCAGATCGTTTACTCGTTACCGCTACCTTCAGGGCAGATGGTTCCAGTAAATTTGGTGCCAACAACAAATATGGATATTTCCCTTCCATTGCTGCTGCATGGAATATTGCCAACGAAGAATTCATGGGCGGTGTTAATTTCGTCAGCAACCTGAAACTCAGGGGAAGCTGGGGACAAACAGGTAACCAGGAATTCCCATCAGGTACTTCTATTCCTGTTGTAGGTATTGGACTTGGCTCAAATCAAAACAGGGTTAACTACGAAAATCCCGATATCAAATGGGAAACCAATACCATGACCAACGTAGGTATTGATTTCGGGTTCATGGATAACAGGCTTACAGGTACTATCGACTGGTTCCAGCGTAAGACAACTGACCCAATCTTCCAGTTTGATGTAACTGCACCAGGTCCAAGTGTTGGCCGTTTCTGGCGCAACCTTCCTGCAACCATTGATAACAGTGGTTTTGAATTTGCCCTGAATGGTGCAATCATCAGGAACACCGATATGCAATGGAATCTTGGTTTTAATGTTGCCTTCCTGAAGAACGAAATTCGTGATCTGGATGGTGCCTACGAAACAGGCGCACTTCATGGTCAGGGTATCTCAGGTGCAACTTCTCAGCGTCTCGTAAGCGGCCAGCCACTGAACGTTTATTACCTGAGGAATTATGAAGGCCTTGATAAAGGAACCGGCCAGAGTGTTTATACAGACGGTGGAAACACGCTGTATTACTCAGGTAGCCCTAACCCTAAAAACGTTTACGGTATTTCTACAGACTTCACCTGGAAGAAACTGTTTGTTGTAGTAAATGCAAACGGGGCATCCGGACATTATATTTATAACAATACACTTAACTCAGTTATTCCTATTGGTAACCTGGGTACAAGGAATATTGGCAGCAGCTTGATTGGCGGCGAAGTTCAGGAAAATACTTCCAACGCTATTGCACCATCAACCCGCTACCTGGAAAAGGGTGATTATTTCAAATTGGCTAACGCTACCATTGGATACCGCCTTGGTGCGCTTGGTAAGGCATTCAGTAATGTAACCGTAACACTTACCGGCCAGAACCTGTTTGTAATCACTAAGTTTTCCGGATTTGATCCTGAGGTTAACGTAGATAAGAATGTACAGGGAATACCATCATTTGGTATCGAATACATTCCTTATCCATCAGCCAGGACCATTTTATTCGGACTTAATTTTGCTTTATAATGCCTGAATGCAAACATTCTGGTGATAATTTGAGTTTATATAAAAAGCCATAATATGAAGTATACAAAATTTTTAACCATCATCCTGGCGTCGCTCTTCACTTTTTCCTGCACAAAGCTGGACGAAGAATTGCGCGATTCGCTCAATGCAGAAGCCTCCACGGTAAATGCCGCTGGTCTTTTGCAGAATGCCTACGAGTCGATGAATACGCCTTTACAAGATCAATCCCGCGTTTGGGCTTCTGCTGAACACACAACTGATGAAGCTCTCGGTCCCACACGTGGACCAGACTGGGACGATAACGGTGTTTGGCGCGTACTCCATGCGCACACCTGGAATGCAGACCATGCTTTCCTGCGTGATACCTACCGTGAATTACTGGGTGTTCAGTTTGCTGCCACAACTGTTTTAGGCAGGAACCCAACCGCAGCCCAGGCTGCAGAAGCCAAGTTCATCCGTGCATTATCTACTTTCTATGTGTTGGATGCATGGGATCAGGTTCCTTACAGAACCGATCTGTCTGATCTGACTAAACTGCCTATTACCCTGAAAGGTACAGTAGCTGCGGATACCATTATCCGTGAGTTGAACGAAGCACTTCCAAACCTGACTGAAGGCACACCTATCCGTGCTAACAAAGATGCGGCCCGTGCTTTGTTGATGAAGGTTTACCTCAACAGGGGTGTATATGCAAAACGTGATGCGCCAACATTTGCTGCTGCAGATATGGACCAGGTGATTGCTTTAGCTGATCAAATCATCAATAACACTAAGTATTCTCTTAACGCTAATTTCTATACCAACTTTGCAGCTAACAATACGGCTGCATCAAAGGAAATGATCTATGCGCTTGAAAATACAGTTGGTGTTCGTGGTGGTAACAACCGTTTCTTCTGGTTCTGTGGCCTCCACTATAACCAAAAGCCAAGTGGTTGGAACGGATTCTGTACACTGGCTGATTTCTACGATAAGTTTGAAGCAGCTGATACACGTCGTGGTGCAGCCTTCACTGGTGTAACCAATGTTACTGGTCTCCGTGTTGGTTTCCTGGAAGGACAGCAATTCGATCAGAATGGTGTTGCTTTAAAAGATCGTAAAGGAAATAATCTGTCTTTCACCCGCAAAGTTGCTTTGCAAGAAACAGGCAATGACCTTGAAATTACAGGTATCCGTGTAATTAAGTATCCACCTGATTTTGCTCAGGGTATTGAAGGTAACGCCGAGAACGAACTTGTTATCTTCCGTCTCGCTGACGTTATGCTGATGAAAGCCGAAGCTTTACTGAGAAAAGGTAATGCTGCCGGTGCCCTCACCATCATGAACCAGATTCGTGCTGCCCGTGGTGCTTCAGCACTCGCTACTGCTACACTCACTAACCTGCTCGAAGAGCGTGGTCGTGAAATGTACTGGGAAGGCTGGAGAAGGAATGACCTGATCCGTTTCGGTAAATTCCTGGATCCATTGGTTGCCGCTCCTGGAACAACTTCAACCCGTCCTACCAAATCTGGTGTTGAAAGGTTGCTGTTCGCTATTCCTAATCAACAACTTGCTGTTAATCCAAACCTGACACAAAATCCAGGCTATAATTAACAGAGAACGTTAACTTTATAATTACAAAAAGGTCATTAATTTAATGACCTTTTTGTTTTACATGATCTGCATGAAAAATTTTGTGTACCTGTTGATATCGTATTCCCTGATTGTATCCTGTGGCAGGGAAAATGAGCATGATACTGTGTTGTTCAGTAAGATGGATAACAGCGGCATCAACTTCACCAATAAACTTCAAAATGGGCCGGACTTCAATATCTTCAGCTACCGTAATTTCTATAACGGAGCAGGTGTAGCTATTGGCGATATCAATAACGACGGGCTGCCTGATATTTTTATGACGGCTAATATGGGCCCTAATAAATTATTCCTGAATAAAGGCCAATTCCAGTTTGAAGATATCTCAGAGAAAGCCGGATTTCATACAAAACAGAAATGGAGTACAGGCGTAGTGATGGCAGATGTTAATGCCGATGGACTGCTGGACATTTATGTATGTAATGCAGGATTTCAAAAAGGGGTTGGTCAGGATAATGAACTCTGGATCAATAAAGGCAACTTGCAGTTTGAAGAAAAAGCCGCAGCCTATGGATTAAATGACCCGGGATTTACGACCCACGCAGCTTTTTTTGATTACGACCTGGATGGCGACCTGGATTGTTATATACTCAACAACAGTTTCATCCCGGTAAATACACTGAACTATTCCAACAAACGGGATCTTCGCGCCAAAGACTGGCCGGTAGCAGATTTCATCAAAGGTGGTGGCGACAGGCTGATGCGGAACGATAATGGTTTTTTCACGGACATAAGTGAACAGGCAAATATCTATGGCAGCCTGATTGGTTTTGGCCTGGGCGTTACCGTTGGTGATGTTAACGGCGACCACTATCCGGATATTTATGTATCCAATGATTTTTTTGAAAGAGATTATCTCTATATCAATCAAAAAGACGGAACATTCAAAGAAGAACTGGAAAACCGTATTCAACACCTTAGTCATTCTTCCATGGGAGCAGACCTGGCGGATATAAATAACGACGGCTATCCTGATATTTTTGTAACCGAGATGCTGCCTGATGACGATTATCGCTTAAAGACAACTACCACTTTTGAAAATTTCGATGTACAAAAATTTAAAGTTAACTCAGGTTTCTACTACCAGTTCATGCAAAACACTTTGCAGCTCAATAACGGGAAAGGTAAATTCAGGGAGATCGCTCACTATGCCGGTGTATCAGCTTCAGACTGGAGTTGGGGCGCACTGATGTTTGATGCGGATAATGACGGGTTTAATGATATTTATATCAGTAACGGTATTTATAATGATGTTACGGATCAGGATTTCATAGACTTTTTTGCCAATGATGTAATCCAGAAAATGGTGCTCACCGGTAAGAAAGAAGAAATTGAGGAGATCATCAAAAAGATGCCTTCGGTACCATTACAAAATAAAATGTACCGAAACACAGGTGATTTAAAATTTACCGATATGGCCACCAACTGGGGCATGACAGACAAAACTTTTTCTAACGGTGCAGCTTATGGCGACCTTGATAATGATGGTGACCTTGATCTTATTGTCAGCAATGTGAATCAACCGGCGTTAATATATAAGAACAACAGCCGGGAAATTAATAAAAACCACTTTCTAAAAATAAAGTTAACCGGAAAAGGGCAAAATACCCAGGCCATAGGCAGTCTCGTAAAAGTGTATAGCGATAGCCTCCAACTAATGAGGGAGCTTGTTCCAAGCCGGGGCTTTCAGTCATCAGTGGATTATACCATGCAATTTGGTCTTGGTTCAAAAACAAGGATTGATTCTGTTGTAATCACCTGGCCCGACAGGACCTTTACACGATTACTTTCCCCCGGAGTGGATACATTGCTTAAAATTGCGCAGCATAATTCTTCTCCGGTAATCGAATCATCGACAGCGATACAGCCTCTTCTTGTAAATACACCAAATAATTTTGATAAGCATTCTGAAGACGACTTCGTAGATTTTTACACGGAGAGGAATATCCCTCAAATGCTTTCCAAAGAGGGGCCCGCAGCTGCTGTGGCTGATGTAAATAAAGACGGCCTTGAAGACATTTATATTTCAGGAACCCTGAAACAAGCTGGTGAACTCTATTTGCAGACCGCAAAAGGATTTGTGAAGCATAATGGATTTAAAGAACCATTACCAACTATGGAAATTACGGCGGCAGTATTTTTTGATGCTGATGGGGATGGAGATGCAGATCTCTTCCTGGGAGCCGGCGGTAACCACCAGCCATCGTATGGTACCCAGATGCAAAATCGGTTATACATGAACGATGGTAAAGGAAATTTCTCCATTTCCAAAGACCCGCTTCCTAAAAACATGGGGAATACTTCAGTATTGTTGCCACATGATATTGATGGAGATGGTGACCTTGATCTTTTTGCCGCGTCCCGTTCCATGCCTTCCAATTATGGCGTAACACCAAAATCAGTTTGTTATATCAATAATGGGAAAGGTATTTTCACGATATTGCCCGAAGCGCAAGCCGGACCGCTTACCGAAGCCGGGATGATCACTGGCGCTATATGGATGAATATGGACAATGATCCGCAAAAAGAACTGATTGTTGTAGGCGACTGGATGGCGCCTCGCACGTTTAAGTTTACTGGCAATAAGTTTTCA
>JAHEEX010000240.1 GCA_024640465.1 Sphingobacteriales bacterium
GCAAATACATTCGTTGCGGGAAAGATTTCATCTTTACACAATCTTGCAACCTTAGTGACAAAAGATGAACTGAAACAAGCTGGAGAGGAAGGGTTCATCATAAAATCAAAACCAGGTAAAACAATAATTACCGGCAATTCAGATATTGCTGTTTTATATGGTATATTTCATTATGTACGTTTACTGCAAACCCATCAGCAAGTTACTCAATTAAACATTCTGTCAACACCAAGGCTGAAATTGCGCATGCTGAATCATTGGGATAACCTCAACCGTACTGTGGAAAGAGGGTATGCGGGCTTTTCCATTTGGGACTGGCACAGATTGCCTGGTTATATTGATCAGCGATATTTAGATTATGCCAGGGCGAATGCATCCATTGGTATAAATGCCGTTGCTTTAACAAATGTAAATGCCAATGCAGTCATTCTTACCAGGCAATATTTACAAAAGGTAAAAGCTTTGGCAGATGTGTTACGACCATATGGTATCAAAGTATTTTTAACGGCAAGATTCAGTGCTCCAATGGAAATCGGACAGTTAAAGACCGCAGACCCTTTGAAAGATGAAGTTCAAAAATGGTGGAAAGATAAGTCCGATGAAATTTATGCACAGATTCCCGATTTCGGTGGTTTCCTGGTGAAAGCAAACAGTGAAGGTCAACCAGGCCCGCAGGAATATAAACGCTCACATGCAGATGGAGCCAACATGCTGGCAAAAGCCGTTTCTCCGCATAATGGTATTGTTATCTGGCGTGCCTTTGTGTATGCAGCAGAGAACCCGGTTGACCGACACAAACAGGCCTATGATGATTTTGTAAAATTGGATGGCAGGTTCGAAAAAAATGTCATGGTGCAGGTAAAAAATGGTGCCATTGATTTTATGCCGCGTGAACCATTTCACCCAATGTTTGGTGCTATGCCTAAAACACCGTTGATGATGGAATTCCAGGTAACACAGGAATACCTGGGCCAGGCTACGAACTGGGTTTTCCTCGCCCCATTATTTAAAGAAGTACTTGATAGCGATACTTACGCTAAAGGGAAAGGGAGTACTGTGGCCAAAGTAATTGACGGCAGTTTAGATAATCATTCATTAAACGGAATGACCGGAGTAGCCAATATTGGTAACGACATTAACTGGTGCGGACACCCAATGGCCCAGGCTAACTGGTATAGTTTGGGTCGACTTGCATGGGATCATCAATTAACCAGTGAAAGCATTGCAGAGGAATGGTTGAGGATGACTTACAGCAATGATGCAGATTTTATTGCGTCTATAAAACTGGTTATGCTGCGCAGCAGAGAAATTTTAGTGGATTATATGAACCCGCTTGGGCTGCATCATATTATGAATACCGGACATCATTATGGCCCTGCGCCATGGGTTAGTAACCTCAGCAGACCGGAATGGAATCCTGTCTATTATCATAAAGCTGATAGTTTAGGGATTGGATTCAACCGCACTTCAACAGGCAGCAATGCTCTTGGACAATACTTCCCGGATGCCAGAATTCAGTGGGAAAATCCCGCTACCTGTGCGGAAAAATATTTACTGTGGTTTCATCACATTGCATGGAATTATAAAATGAACAGCGGTCGTACCCTATGGAATGAACTGTGTTACAAATATTATTCCGGAATGGATAGTGTTAAATGGATGAAAAGTGAATGGCTTAAACAAAACACTAAGATTGATCCGGAAAGATTCAGGGATGTATGTATGTTGTTGGATATACAGTTGGAAGAAGCTAAGTGGTGGCGCAATGCATGTATATTGTATTTTCAAACCTTCAACAAGTTGCCCATTCCTGGTGGATATGAACTGCCAGATAAAACACTGGATTATTATCAAAGCCTTCGGTTCCCATATGCGCCAGGAAACTAAAATTTATACAACAATTATCAATTTAACAACATGAATAAAATAGCCATTGTAACAGGAGGGGGTTCAGGTTTGGGTCTGGCCATTGCAAAAGCATTTACAGAAAACAGTATTACTACTATAATCATTGGACGGAATGAAGAAAAACTGAAATCAGCCAAAACACTGTTGGGTGAAAAATGCTTTTATAAAACCTGTGATTTGAGTAACCTTCCATCTATTCCTGCATTAATTGAAGGTATTTATGCGGAGTTCGGGCAAATCGATATCCTCGTAAATAACGCAGGTATCAATCAAAAGAAAGAATTAACTGAAGTAACGGATGAAGAATTCACCCGCGTGCTCACAACCAACGTAACGGCTGTATTCAGTATGAGTCGTGAAGTGGTAAAGCATATGATCACGCATAACCGTGGTTGTATCATTAACATAAGTTCGATGGCCGCTCAGTATGGCTTGCCAAAAGTAATTGCATATAGCGCCAGCAAAACGGCCATTGACGGCATGACCAGAGCAATGGCGGTAGAATTAGCACCCAGGGGCATTCGTGTTAATGCAATCGCACCAGGCTTTATTTACAGCGACATGACGGCAAAAGCATTGGATAGCGATCCGGAACGAAAAGCAAAAGTATTTAACCGTACACCGATGGGGCATATGGGCCAACCTGAAGATATTGGCGCTGCAGCATTATACCTCGCCAGTGATGGTGCAAAGTATGTTACCGGAGTTGTACTGCCGGTAGATGGTGGTAATAGTATCGGGTTCTGATCAATACTCAGGACTTGTAAATAAAAATATACTTGTTTTTTCCCGTAATAGGAAACAAAGACATCTCTTACTACATGAAAAAATTGATATTACTTATATTCCTTTTTTGCGCTAGTAGTTGTTTATGTCTTGCACAAATACTGGCAAAATCTGCCGGCCCTAACGCATATTCATTAACTAATGCATCCATTCTTGTTGATACTAATGATTATTTGCTGGTTCGGAAAGTAGCGCAATTTTTTTCAGATGATGTGCAATCGATTACATTAAAGCGGCTTCCTGTAAAAAATTCCCTGGCCCAAATAAACCGCACTGTGGTTATTATAGGTTCTACAGGGAAATCATCATTTATCAGGGAGCTTGTTCAGCAAAAGAAAATATCCATTTCGAATATTGAAAACAGATGGGAGTCGTACAGTATTCAAACCGTTAAGAACCCTTTTAAAGGAGTTGACCAGGCACTGGTAATTGTTGGCAGTGACCGTAGGGGAACCGCATTCGGGGTGTTTGAACTCACCAAACAAATGGGCGTTTCGCCCTGGTACTGGTGGGCAGATGTGCCGGTTACCGGAAGAAAAGAGATATTTATACAAACAAATGTAAAAATCAGTGATGCTCCAAAAGTCAAATACCGGGGTATTTTTATCAATGATGAAGCACCGGCACTTAGTAATTGGTCTAAAGAAAAATTCGGAGGATTTAATCACCTGTTTTATGAAAAAGTATTTGAACTGATGTTGCGCCTAAAATCAAATTATCTCTGGCCGGCTATGTGGGGGAATGCATTTTATGATGATGATTCCCTCAATATTAAATCAGCTGATGAATATGGCATCGTCATTGGTACATCTCATCATGAGCCTTTGATGAGGGCTCATGACGAATGGCGACGGTATGGTAAAAAGCAAAAATGGAATTACGATAGTACAGGGTCTGGTCTCCGCGAGTTTTGGACAGAAGGTATGCAAAGGGCCTGGAATGAAAAAATAGTAAGCGTTGGTATGCGTGGAGATGGAGATGAACCAATGAGCAGGGAAACTGCAACGTCCTTACTGGAAAAGATTGTAACCGATCAAAGGAAAATTATTGCAAGTGTAACGGGTAAGCCTGCAGAAGAAACCCCGCAACTATGGGCGCTGTATAAAGAAGTACAGGATTATTACGATAAGGGAATGAAAGTACCTGATGATATTACTTTGTTATTATGTGATGATAATTGGGGTAATATCCGTAAGCTCCCAAAGCTTGATGAGGTTCCCCGAAAAGGCGGATACGGTATTTATTATCATTTCGATTATGTAGGTGGACCGAGGAATTATAAGTGGATTAACACCAATACCATTGCAAGGGTTTGGGAGCAAATGCACCTGGCATGGGAATTTAATGCCAGGCAAATCTGGATTGTAAACGTTGGCGATATTAAACCGATGGAAATACCGATTTCATTCTTTTTGGATTATGCCTGGAACCCGGAAAAAACAGGTGAGGATGATCTTCAAACTTATACAGAACAGTGGGCTGCTGCACAGTTTGGAAATACATATGCGAAACAGATCGCAGAAATTATTACACTGTATACTAAATATAATGCAAGGAGAAAACCGGAGTTGCTGGATGAAAAAACATACAGCCTAAATTTTAACGAATGGGGTAGGGTTGTACATGATTACAACAACCTGCTCGAAAAAGCAGAACTGATAGATAAAAAATTACCTGTTGCATATAAAGACGCTTACTTCCAATTGGTCCTGCATCCGGTGAAAGCCTGCGCTAACCTGAATGAGATGTATTATACTGTGGCGTTAAATAAGAAAGCATATGCAAACAAATGGGAGGCGGCAAATATATATGCAAACAAAGCAAAACAATTGTATATCAAAGATTCACTCATCACAACGGCATATCATCAGATTAAAGGTGGCAAATGGAATCATATGATGAGCCAGACACATATTGGATACAAAATATGGCAGCAACCAGCGATCCAAAAAATACCTGATGTCCGTTATGTAAACGCTGATTCAGTGATCAGGCAAGATGAGGAATTTCTGTCAGATGTTATGCAGGCAAAAGTGCCGGATAATATTAAGGTAAATATTTTTTATCAGGATGAAGAAAGGGGTGTTTCGATCGAGGCAGATCATTTTACCAAATTGATAAATTCAAACGGAATCAGTTGGAGAATCCTGCCAGATCATGGAAAAACAGGTTCATCCATCACTGCTTTTCCAGTAACGGCAAAAGAACAACAACCTGGTGGCAATGCCCCCCATGTGGAATACGAATTTTTTACCTATGACAAGGGCAATTTTACCATTAATGCATACTTCTCACCTACATTAAATTTTCATAGTTTGGCAAATGGTTTACAATATGCCATATCGGTTGATGATGAAACACCTCAGATAATCAGTATTAACAAGGATGATGAAATTTCCAACTCCAGTATCTGGAATAAATGGGTTGCAGAAAATATCATCCGTAAAACGAGCAAGCACAATATTTTACAACCTGGCAGGCATACAGTAAAATACTGGATGGTGAACACTGGTGTGGTTTTACAAAAGCTCGTGCTTGATTTTGGTGACATGAAACAAAGCTTCCTTGGACCGCCTGAAACAAGGCATGAAAAATAAATGTTTTAATTGCTTAAAAAAACAGTATGTATAAAATCATAAAAAAGTCTGCAGGTATATTTGCCATTGTTGCAATATTCTCATACTGCTCGGGGTCAAAGATTTCTACCCATGCTGACAAATCGCTGAAAAATGCTTACAAAAATGATTTCCTGATCGGCGCCGCAGTGAATGCCACACAAATTGAAGAAAAGGACCCTCTTGCTGCAGTTTTAATTCCGCAGCAGTTTAATGCCATTACGCCTGAAAATATTATGAAATCAGAAGTGATTCATCCGGAATGGGATAAATATAATTTTACTTTGGCAGATAAGATCATTGATTTTGGTAAAAAGTATAATATG
>JAHEEX010000241.1 GCA_024640465.1 Sphingobacteriales bacterium
ATTACAAATCTGTTATCGGCTTGTACGTTGGAACCAGGCTTTTCATTACTATCCATGCAATAAGATAGGCACAGGCGCAAAATGTGAACATGATTGTATACCCTGTTTCAATATGACCTAATTTTTTGTAATGATCAAATAAGGCCCCACCGATTTTTGTAACAATTACCCCGCCGATTCCCCCGGCCATACCACCAATACCCACAACAGATGCAATGGCTTTTTTAGGGAACATATCAGAAACGGTTGTAAAAATATTGGCGCTCCAGGCCTGGTGAGCGGCTGTGCCAATCCCAATAAAGAGTACAGGAACCCAAAAACTGATACCGCCTAATGGCTGGGCTGCCAATACCACCAATGGAATAATAGCAATCAGCAACATAGCTTTCATCCTGCCGTCATATGGTTTGTACCCTTTTTTAATGAAATAAATAGGGAAATATCCACCCCCGATACTACCGATCATTGTCATGCTATATAATATCACCAGTGGCAGCATTACTTCTGTTCCGGTCATTCCATATTGTGCTTTCAGGTATGCAGGGAGCCAGAATAAAAAAAACCACCATACACCATCTGTCATGAATTTCCCAAAAGCAAAAGCCCATGTTTGCCTATACCCTAAAAGTTTTATCCACGAAACCTTCTCCTGATGTACACCCTGTGTATCGGGTTCGGATTTATCTTTATCACTATTGATATACGCGAATTCATCTGCTGAAAGCCTTTTCTGCTCTTCCGGTTTATCATATAAAAAAAGCCAGAAGAACAACCATAAAAACCCAATACCGCCAATAATCAGGAAGGCTGCTTCCCAGCCCCAGTGTTCCCCAATCCAGGGCACCGTTAATGGTGCAAGTACTGCTCCAACATTAGCACCGGAATTAAAAATACCAGTTGCAAATGATCTTTCCTTTTTAGGAAAATATTCTGCAGTTGCCTTGATGGCTGCAGGAAAGTTGCCAGACTCCCCAAAACCCAATACCGCACGGGACACCATGAAACCTAAAACAGAAACCGGCATGGCAGCAATGCCAAACCAGCCCAGTAAAGACATCAACCCTTCTCCCATTGGAATGGCAAGTGCATGAATGATCGCACCTACCGACCAAATTATGATCGCCCAGGCATAGCCTTTTTTTGTTCCAAGTTTGTCAATGATCCGCCCGGCAAAGAGCATGGAAAGCGCATAGGTAAACTGAAATACGGAAACAATATTTGCATACTGTGTATTGCTCCAGCTAAACTTATCTTCCAGCATAGGCTGTAAGAGGCTCAACACCTGCCGATCAAGATAGTTAACCGTTGTAGCGAAGAATAACAGGGCACATATTGTCCACCGGTATCTTCCAATCGTAGATTCGCTCATGCTTTTGTTGTTATGGCTTTAATCGTTTCCAGCAGTTCCCTGGTATTATTTTCAATCGTTGTAAATTGCTTTTCTTCAATGAGCTTCTTCGTAATAAGCGTACTGCCCATTCCCACTGCAGATACCCCGGCATCAAACCAGGATTGCAGGTTCTGCCTGTTGGGCTCTACGCCGCCAGTTGGCATAAAAGATACATTAGGAAACAATACCCTGATGCCTGAAACAAAAGCCGGACCCAAAAGATTGCCGGGAAACAATTTCACAAAATGGCAACCGGCATGTTCTGCTACATGAACTTCAGTTGGCGTCATGCAACCTGGTATCCACCATTTATTCTTCGACTGAATCAGTTTGCAGATTGCTGCATCAAAAACCGGACTGATCAGAAAGTCAGCACCGGCATCCATGAAATCATTTGCCTGGTTTACTGTTCGAATGGTGCCAACTGCCAGGAACAAGTCAGGCATGGATCTGTTTCGTTCCGCGATCAATGCCTTGAAATTATGTAGTGCCGCATCACCACGGTTGGTGAACTCTACTGTACGTATACCTGCTTTATATAAAGCCTTAACCACTTCAATGCAAACACTTTCATCAGCATGGTAAAAAAGTGGCATTAGCTTCTGCTGCTTCACCGTGTTTATGATGATTTCCTGAGTGTTCATTTTGGTAAAAGCTTTTGTTTTATTCCCGAAATGGTTTGATTTGTTGCGTCACCTTTTTCCTGCATTTTACCAACAGCAGCTGCAGTTGAGAAATCGATAATATCTACCGGAAGATGATGATGATATAATCCATAAATGATCCCTGCCATAAAGCAATCACCACTCCCCACTCTGTCAACTATATTACTTTGGGTAAATTGCCTGGATACATATTGCGAATGATTATCCCGCAATACGGCAAAATATTGTTCTTCCAACCGAAAAGTATAGGCGATGGTCTGCACAGTTGGAAAAAGGGATTGCATCTTTTGCATGCTGTCTGCAGCAGCTGCAATCAGCATATCATTTGACATACCGGCGCTTTCTTTTATATCAGAACTAATACCCAACAGGCTTTCGGCAGCCCAAATATTGCCCATCACTACATGGCAATATTGCATTAACCCGGGCATTATTTCTGCAGGATACTTGCCGTATTGCCAGAGTTTGGAGCGATAGTTCAGGTCAATGGAAATGGTGAGTCCTTTTTGGGATGCTGCCTGCAGTGCTTCCTTACAAAGCTCTACAGTGGCCATGCTTAAAGCCGGACTAATGGCGCTGAAATGAAACCAGCTGCAATCAGACAAAACTTCATCCCAGTTTATCATGCCGGCACGCAATGCTGAAAAAGATGAGTAGGCACGATCATAGATCACATCCACCTTTTTTAAATCGGCTCCCTGTTGCAAATAATACACACCGATCCGGTTGCCGGAAAAATGTATGGGCGATGTGTCGATATTTTTTGACTGAAGTTCTTCAATGATCTCGCGGCTCATAAAATTCACCGGAAGCGCAGAGCAATATTTTACCGGGATATCCCACTTGGCCAAAGCCGTGGCTACATTTAGTTCAGCCCCGCCGATATAAACCGGAATTGTTGCATCATGCAGCCATTGACGGTTCAATGAAGGAGACATCCGCAGTAAAAATTCTCCAAAGCAGAATACTTTACCCATACTATTTTAGTTCAGGAATGGCTACCTGGTCCATATCGGTGAATGTTTGATTCTCGCCGGCCATTCCCCAGATAAATCCGTAGTTGGCCGTTCCGCAGCCAAAGTGCACAGACCATGGTGCGGATATGACTGCTTCGTGATTGCCTGTAACAATATGCCGGGTTTCCTGTGGCTGGCCCATGAAATGGAAAACACGGTGATTCTCGGGAACATCAAAATAAAAATACACTTCCATTCTTCGGGTATGGGTATGAGGTGGTACAGAATTCCATACACTTCCGGGTTCCAGAATGGTTAATCCCATTACCAGCTGGCAACTTTTAATTCCGTCTAAATGAATGTATTTATAAATGATGCGCTTATTGGAAGTAGTAGAATCGCCCAGGCTTACCGGAGTTGCCTTTTCCTTTTGCATTAATTTGTTCGGATAAGTATGATGAGCAGGTGCAGACAATAAATACAACATCGCCGGATCTTTCTTGCTCTTGCTTTTAAACTTTACATCTTTGGTTCCTTTACCGAGATAAAGACAATCAAGTTTATTCATGTTAAATTCTTTCCCGTCTGCAACAACCACAGCGTTCCCCCCAACATTAATGATGCCCAACTCCCTTCTTTCCAGGAAATATTCCGCTTTTAATTCTGTATGATTGGGTAAACCAAGTGTTTTACCAACAGGCTTTGCACCCCCAATGATTACCCTATCGTAGTGAGAATATACCAGCTTCACGGAATCATCCTGCATCAATTGCTGAATTAGAAAATTATCCCTCAGTACCTCAGTGGTCATATTCATGGTCTCACCCGGGCTATACTGGAATCTTATTTTCATACATTATTATTTCAGTTGAATGATCAATGTTAAGACAATTACCTGGCCATCCATCCGCCGTCAACAAATAAAATTGTTCCGTTCACATAATCAGATGCTGATGAAGCCAGAAAAACAACAGGCCCTTTAAAATCTGATGGCAACCCCCACCTTCCGGCTGGGATCCTCTCGAGAATGGATTTACTCCTTACAGGATCTTCCCTTAAAGCTTTTGTATTATTTGTTGCTATATATCCTGGTGCTATACCATTAACACATACTCCCTTGCTTGCCCATTCATTTCCAAAAGCCCGAACCAGTCCTGCAATGGCCGACTTACTGGCTGTATACCCAGGCACATTTATGCCACCCTGAAAACTCAATAATGAACATGTGAAAATGATCTTTCCGCTACCCTGCTCAATCATCAACTTCCCAAATTCACGCCCCAGAATAAATTGCGCATCCAGGTTAATGCTCATTACTTTGTCCCAATATTCATCAGGGTGTTCTGCTGCAGGTTGCCTCATGATGATGCCTGCATTATTGACCAGTATATCGATCCTGGAATTATCTTGCTTTACCTTTTTGATAAATGCGTAAAGCTGTTCCCTGTCGGAAATATCCACTTGATAATAGGTAAAAGCCCTCCCGGTTTTTTCAATCAGGGTTTTGGTCTCTGAAATATCGACGCCCTTAGAAGCACCTATTATATCTGCCCCAGCCTCAGCCAGTGCTAATGCCATCGCCTGTCCAAGCCCGGTATCACAACCGGTTACAACAGCCGTTTTCCCTGATAAATTAAATAAATCTAAAGTCATTGTTTGTATCCATTGAAAAATGAACTAAATATTCCAGTTAAAATATGAACGTGCATTATTATATGAGATATCCTGTATCACTTTTCCTATCCAGCCAATATCATTAGGCAATTCTCCATTCTCTATTTCTTCTCCAAAAAGATTACAGAGTAAACGCCTGAAGTATTCATGACGGGGGAATGAAAGGAAACTACGGCTGTCTGTAAGCATCCCTATAAAGCGGCTGAGCAAACCCATATTACTGAGTGTGTTCAATTGTTTTGTCATGCCATCTTTTTGGTCCAGGAACCACCAGGATGAACCCCATTGAATCTTCCCTGCAACAGAACCATCATTAAAGTTTCCAATCATGGTTGCAAAAATTTCGTTGTCTGCCGGATTGAGATTGTATATAATAGTTTTAGTAAGCCTGTTGCTGCTGTCTAACCTGTTCAAAAACTTAGCTAAGGATCGTGCCTGGGAAAAATCTCCAACACTATCCCATCCTGTATCAGGACCCAGTTTCTTCAACATCCGGCTGTTATTATTACGCAGGGCACCAAGATGATATTGCTGAACAAATCCTTTCTCATGATCCCACTCAGCAAAATGAACCAGCATAGCTGATTTAAATTTCCTGTTCTCCATAAAGTCAAGATTCTTCCCGGAACGGATCTTGTTGAAGATAGATGCTATTTCTGCATCTGTATAATCCTCAGCATAAATCTCCTCCAGTCCATGATCACTCACATTGCATTGATTTGCCACAAAATAATCGTGCCGCTTCTTTAAAGCAGAGAGATAATCATTAAAACCCGCAATGGCAATGTCAGAAACATTTGCCAGCCCACTGAGATACTTATTAAATGAATCCGCATCATCCACATTCATTGCTTTATCCGGTCGGAATGCAGGTAAAACTTTAACCTTCCAGTCATCTTTCCTTATTTGCTGGTGAAACTGCAGGTT
>JAHEEX010000242.1 GCA_024640465.1 Sphingobacteriales bacterium
TACAAACTGGTATTTCCGGTCGTTGCTGGTTACACTTAAAATATATGCTCCCTTTGATAAGAGGCTTACATCAATTGTCCCATTCTGATAGCCTGTTTCCCTGTCGTATACCAACTGGCCTGAGATGTTTGTTACCTGAACGCGAATTTTCTTAATTGTAAAGAGGTTTCCGATCTGGAAATTGATCACATTACTGCTGATGGTCGGATAAGCTGCCTTAATGAAATTAATATCGTTACGGATGGGTGTATTTACCCCTGTTGGTAAAGTAACCGCATTCCCAATATAGGCTGCAAACATACCGTTACCATGTGTTCCTACTACAAGGGTATTATCTTCCCAACGATAAGCAAGTGAATTTACAATGGCAGTGGTCATTGGTCCACCAACTTCCCTGGACCAAACTGTACTGGTGCTGTTCAACGAAGCAGTGCTGAATAAGCCTGAAGTTGTACCAACATAATACTCTACTCCAGTTGTTTTAGCAACAACCGCGCAACTACGCACCGATGGCAGCGTGAGATTACCTTCCACGACCTGCCATGTGGGAGACGCTGAGGTTGCGTTGCCAGTCCAAAATATGCTGCTGACATTATAGTTAGCTGCAACTACCATAATGGTATCCTGGCTGCGTGGATTAACAGAGATATCGCTCACCACAGAACCCGGACTCATACCAGTTGGCGTTATGTCTATCGGAGAACTGGTTGGAGATGTAGCCTGGGGATCTTTCAGGCGGTATACTTTACCGTTATCCGTTCCTATAAAAAGATGATTATTTTCTGTGTATGGCCCCCTGGTAGTTGCAAGGGAAGATATATTTCCGTTTATGGAGGCATCTACGCCCTCCATTCTTGTCCATCCGGCAGTTGCCGTAACAATAGTAGCGGTGCCGGTTCTGAACAGGGTATCCTCACTTACATAATATAGGAACTCCGTATTGTCTTCATCCAGGTGGAAATAAGTTATGAACTCTCCTTTACCCGCTGTACTTGGTTTGATGGCTGTGAAGAGTGTATTATCATATGGTGGAAATAACCTCATTCGGAAGAACTGGCCTTCCTGGGCTGCGGCAAAAAGATGTTGCTGGCCCAGGCCATTTTTCCTCGTCATCCCAACCTGGCAGCCATCACCACCTACAAGGATATAATGATCATTACTGTCCGGAAGTACGGTTCCCAAAATGCCACTTGCATCTCTGAAGGTGGTTGAATTATCCTGGCAACCGCCATAATATACCCTTGATCCGGGTGTGGGGTCAATGCCAACATGATAGTATTGAATCGTCTGGAATTTATTGTTCATATTGTTCCAGCTCATCTTTACTGCAGAAGCATCAGGTGTTGAGACCAAGCCACCATCCGAAGTGGATACCATTCTATTGGGGTTTGATGGATCAAAGGCCAAAAAATGAAAATCCACATGACTGATATCATCCGGATCATCATAAGTGCTTGATGCTAGTCCGCCAACAAATGATGTATTTGCAAGGGTGGCAAAACCATCAGTTGAACGAAACAAATTCACGCCACCTGCAAAAACAATATTGGGTTGTGTAGGATGAACAGCTACAGTTAGATTATAACCACCCTGAGCCTGGAAATAAGCATCTGTTGTCCCGTTTCTTTTTGCGATCAGGTTGGCAGATAGATTTGTCCAGGTAAAAGGGGTGGTCGACATATCGCAACGGAAAATATCCCCTTCAGGTAAGGAAGCAGCTGCATCATTTGCATTCTCATACAGAACATACATGAGGTTCTGGTTGGAAGGCGCCAATGCAAAAGTTACCCTTCCCCAGCCGTTTACATATTCTCCGCCAGTTATGGTATTATCATATGTTCTCCAGCCCGGAATTGAATCTGTTTGTCCGTTTTCTCCACCAGCAATGCGGGTCCAGCTTCCACTGTTTCCTGTGGTGGATGTCCATACTCCTGCCAGAGATCTGTCTGGGTTACGGCCAGTAATAGCTGCAAAAAAAGCTGTGCCGGTTTTATTGATCATGATATCTGCAAAGCCGGCAGTGGTGCTTGCAGGTGTAGCACCTTCCAGGACTGTTGTCCAGTTGTTTCCACCGTCTGTAGAACGGGAAATCCTTCGTTGAACTGCTGCATAAACATCCCCGGTTACCGGATGTACGGCAATCCTGTTGATAATATCAAAAGTGGAAAAATTGGTAGGGTTATTATCGGCTGTGTTAGCCAGTTTTGTCCAGGTTTGACCATTATCCGTTGATTTAAACATGCCATTGCCTAAAACAAATCCTGCAGGGATAGCGGCCGATACGCCAATGGCCTCGCCCGTGCCGGCATACCATGTATCCTGGAAACCCGGGCGTGGGTCCTGAGCCAGGGCAGAAACGCTTCTAACTTCATCAACCGGATGAACGAAGTTCCAGGTTGTACCACCATCTGTACTGCGAAAAATGCCCCCATTAATACCCCCGGAAAGCATCACCCTGTTCGAGCTTCCATTATATCTCAAATCGTATGCAATAACTCTTGACCTGCCTCCATTTAATGTTGGTCCTACAGCGATATAATTATTATTTACCAGGGGATTATTATAAAGGCCGTTTTGACGAATCGGCATATTCTTTACCCAGGCCATTTCGCGGTTGCGTATACCACGGGGTATTTCACCCGTCTTAGGATCCCTTAACATCTTCCATTCCCATTCTGCCCTCTTTCTGCCACCCTCTTCTTCTTCGGGCCCATCTTCCTGGTATACTTCCATTTTTTTAGGCATCACATCCGCTGCAGGCTTATTAAAATGCCAGGCTGCACCTATCATAAAAACAGAAAGGATCAATCCAGGAGCTATAAATTTCTTCATCATGAGATACCTTGTTTGATATATTAACCGGGGTAATTAAGCAATTTAAAATTTTTTAGTCAAAAGACACCTTTATTCATTTTACAATTACGTAAAAGTTTCTAAAAAGTTTACTGTTATCTTTGCGGGTCTTGGCAAAACTTCTGTATGAGAAGTTAATGGATTGAAACAGAGTGTATGAACCTGCAGGCTTTATTGGAAAAATATCTTAAAGACCCCCGTATTTCCCGCATTGCGGAGGCTACCCGTTTGCCTTTACCCCAGACTATTAACCTTAAAAACCTGTTTGGCAGCTCCCCGGAGTTTGTGATGTCTGCGGTATATAAACATGACGCGGCAGCCGGCCAGAATCACCTCATTATATTGAACGATGCAGAAGAAGCAGCTTATTTTCATAATACACTCGAAAACCTCATCCAGCCGATAGACCTGTTTTATTTCCCGGCTTCTTTTAAAAATAAGAAGAATTACCGGTTGCTCAACAGCAGCCACGTGATGCTCAGGACAGAAACACTGACACGTTTATCTACTGGAGGAAATAAGAAGATCATTGTCACTTTCCCTGAAGCCCTGATGGAAAAAGTGGTCATGCCGCATACTTTATCGGCTAATATCATCAGTATTAAAACCAACGATTCGCTGGATGTGGATGCCATTCTGGAGAAGTTTGTTGGTTATGGTTTTGAGCGTACTGATTTTGTGTATGAACCGGGGCAATTTGCCATAAGGGGAGGCATACTTGATATTTATTCTTTTGGTAATGAAAAACCTTACAGGATTGAATTGTTTGGCAATGAAGTGGATTCAATCAGGATTTTTGACCCTGAAACTCAATTAAGCGAAAGGAAGCTGCTGCAGGTGAATATCATCCCGAATATTGAAACAAAATTTGATGAGGAGAAGAAAATAACCCTGCTTGAATATCTCCCGGATAACACGATTGTTTGGTTGCGTGATGGCGACTTCATCCGGGATAAATGGCTGGAACAGGAAGATGATATTGATCTTTTTCTGGACAGGCAGGATATTGCAAAGCCGGAATCAGAAGAGGATGAATCTCTGAAGATTGTTGTTCAAAAAAATGATTTCACCACTGCAGGGCAACTACAGGATCAGTTAGAAAAAAAGCACCGGATTTCAATAGGGTATAAGCCGGATTTCGTAGAACCAACAATTGAACTGGACTTCCAGACTCGCGCGCAACCTTCATTCAACAGGCAGTTCGACCTGCTGATACGTGACCTGAAAAGCTGGGAGGCAAAAAAGTTCACCACTTTTATTTTCGCGGAGAATCCAAAACAATTGGAAAGGCTGCACAGCATATTTGCAGACCTTAAAGCGGAGATTCATTTTGTTCCCATACCCGT
Organism: Sphingobacteriales bacterium; assembly: GCA_024640465.1. Lineage (GTDB taxonomy): Bacteria > Bacteroidota > Bacteroidia > Chitinophagales > Chitinophagaceae > Pollutibacter. The sequence goes on from JAHEEX010000242.1 coordinate 4,200, forward strand.
TGCTATTCACGAAGGATTTATAGATGAATCGCTTGGATTGGTATGTTATACAGATCACCAGGTTTTCCAGCGTTATCATAAATACAAGATCAAACAGGCGTATAATAAAAGCAAGGCCCTTACCATTCGTGCTTTAAAAGAACTCACACCCGGGGATTTTGTAGTGCATATGGATCATGGAGTGGGTGTTTATAGCGGCTTACAGAAAATGGATATCGGGGGGAAATGGCAGGAATCTGTTCGGATCATTTACAAAGACAATGACATACTCTATGTCAATATCAACTCCCTGCACAAGATCTCTAAATATACAGGTAAGGAAGGTCATATACCTAAGATCAATAAGATTGGCAGTGATGTATGGCAGAAGCTGAAAGAGAAAACCAAGATCAGGGTAAAGCAAATTGCATTTGACCTGATCAAATTATATGCACAACGTAAGGCGCAGCCGGGTTTTGCACATACTCCGGACAATTACATGCAGATTGAGCTGGAAGCCTCTTTTATTTATGAAGATACCCCCGATCAAAGCAAGGCTGTAGCAGACGTAAAGAAAGATATGGAAAGCCCGCATCCGATGGACAGGCTCGTATGCGGCGATGTGGGTTTTGGCAAAACAGAAGTTGCTGTGCGTGCAGCCTTTAAAACTTGTATAGATGGCCGGCAGGCTGCTGTATTGGTCCCCACTACCATCCTGGCATTCCAGCACTATAAAACATTCAGCGAAAGGTTAAGGGATTTTCCGGTAACCGTGGATTATATAAACCGGTTTAAATCTGCGAAAGAAAAGAAGGAAACACTGAAGCGGTTGGAAGAAGGGAAGGTTGATATCATCATCGGCACACATGCATTGCTGGGGAAGGAAGTTAAATTTAAAGATCTTGGATTGCTGGTGATCGATGAAGAACAGAAATTTGGTGTAGGACATAAAGAGAAAATTAAGACATTCAAGACCGAAGTAGATTGCCTTACACTAACGGCAACGCCTATACCAAGAACATTACAGTTTAGTTTGATGGGTGCGCGGGATTTGAGTATTATCAATACCCCACCTCCGAATCGCCAGCCCATTCAAACGGAGGTACAGGTATTCAATGATGATTTCATCAGGGATGCCATATATTTTGAAACCGAAAGGGGAGGGCAGGTATTCTTTATTCACAACCGTATCCAGGGTTTGGGAGAAATGGCTGCATTGATCCGTTCTCTTTGTCCGGATATTTCGGTAGGTTTTGCGCACGGACAACTGGAAGGGCATGAATTGGAAGAACGCATTCTTGATTTTATTGATCGCAAATACGATGTACTTGTTTGTACCAATATCGTGGAGAGCGGAG
>JAHEEX010000064.1 GCA_024640465.1 Sphingobacteriales bacterium
GTGCGCGGATATACCGGATAATCTCCACTGCCGGGTACGCCGCCCTGCTGGTCCCAGAGACCGATGGTTGGCCCTGCCGCGTGTCCATGAAATCCAAGCGGATGGGTATAGATGGTTGCGGTTATGCCTTCCCGTTTGGCCTGGTCAAGTGCGCCTTTTAAGATCTCATTTCCGGTGCTGCCGGTTTTGAATTGCGATGTTAAGATGTCTTGTAATCGGTTTCCATTGACCATGGCCTTGCGTATGCTTTCGGGTAAAGCGGTTTCACCGGGTTTCAATACATAAGCATGTTCCTGTATGTCTGTGTTTAATCGCAAATAAGTGATTCCGATGTCCACATGAAGTAAGTCGCCCGGACGGATCAGGTCATCTTTCGGCCGGTTGGAAAAACTACGCAGGTGTTCAAAACTTTCCGGATCATTTCTTTGTACCGATACCGATGGATGAAACCAGGTATCAAACCCGAGGTCACGAATTTTTTGTCTGAACCACCAAACCACATCATCGGTAGTGGTGATACCAGGTGTGATCACTTTTTCGGAAAATCCTTCATTAATGATGGCATGGGTGATGTCAATCAATTGTGGATAGAGCTGCATCTCTCTTTCCGTGCGGGTTTCAAGCCAGGCTACGGCAAGTTTTTCTGCAGAGACCACGCGGGTTTTGAATGTCTCCGGAAGGTTCTTCATGAAGTCTTCATAATGGGTATGGTCTAACCCGTCCGCATGACCGTAATTTTTGGAGATATTGATCCCGATCTTTTTTGGGTTCCTTGCTTTAATGATTTCCATCAATGCATCCCACTGATTGGGGATCTTTTCCGGGTCCCAGGCTTTTTTGATGGTCTCGCCCACATTGTACCTTGCTATGGCGAGTTTGTCAAAAACCTTTTTGGCAGAATCGCGATAGAATACCAGCATGGTTGTTCTTCTTGCAGACAACCAGGTGGACGGGAGCATGGTTTTCAATACGGGATCTTCATTATACTCGCGTGAGATGATCACCCACATATCAATGCCGGTTCGTTCCATTAAAGTGGGTAAAAGATTTTCAATGCGCTCAGCCAGTATTTCATCAATCACGCGGGATTGCTCTCGAGGAGAAAGGATCTGCGAAAAAGAATAAAAGTGAATGGATAAAAAGATAATGAAGAGTCGAAGACGCATGGTTATGGTTTATTCCCAAAAATAACCGGAAATATTGTATTCTTTGCGTCCATATTTCTTTGCGGTTAAACCAGTTAATCGTCTTCCATTTCGCTCAAAATCTCCTTCAATTTCTCCACATGCTTTCCATACAGTTTCCGCACATACCATTTGTTGAGCACATAAAACAGGAAGGTAACTATGGCGGTCAGTATCACCCAGGCAAGGATCACTTTCCATATTGGATTATGATCTCCGGGGTAAAAAATGGTATCATTCACATTCGTCCAGGCCCTGGCATAAAAAAACCATCCAAAGAAGAGGAGGCTGACAGGAGCAAGTACCGTTCCGCCGATCAGGTAAATACGAATATATTTTTCCAGCGTGATTGTCTGTTTTTGCAGGTTGCTTTTCACCTCACAGCTCAGGCATTCCATTTCGGTGAGCAGCTTGTTTTTTCTTTGAAAATAAATCACAAAAAGCAATCCAATGAACAGCATGAACCAGGATACCGCACTCATCCTCCCTTTGAAAGCAAGAAAATAAAACAGAATCATGGCACCATAGGTAATGATCACAAACCATAGCTCTACCCTAAGGTTGCGTTTCATTTTCGCAACGGGGCTCTTTGATTTTTTATCGAGCAATGACCGTAATTTCTGTGCATCATTTGAAGACTGTTGGCCTTCTTCTTTCCAGATGTCTTTCCACTGATCCAGTTCCATATCAAGACTGTTTAGTGATGTTGCGTAATTTTTCTTTTGCCCGGTTCATTTTAACCCGGAGACTGTTTTGGTTGATACCCAGGATATCTTCCATTTCCTCATAACTTTTATCTTCCAGGTACAACATAATGATCGCCCTTTCTAATTCGGAAAGCTGTCTGAGCGCGCTATAGAATTGCCTAAGCCTTTCTTCTTTTTCTTCAGCGTCCGATTCATCCTTTATTTCTGCAGGTAGTTTTTCCGGTTCCATATAAACCATATGGTTCTTATGTTTACGGAGACCGGAGATGGCCGTGTTGAGCGCAATACGATAAAGCCAGGTGCTGAACTTTGATTCGCCACGGAAGCCGGGCCAGGCTTTCCAGAGCTGTATCACAATTTCCTGGAAGAGGTCTTCTCGGTCGCCGGGGTTCCAGCAATAGACCTGGCAGACCTTGTGGATCATGCCTTTATGGGCTTCTACCTGGGCCAGGAAGTCTGCTTGTGTTGAATGCATTATACCGCTAAGAAATATGTTCGCTAAGTTCGCAAGGAATTGGTCGCAAAGTATGCCTTAATATTACAAATCAAACTGTTTCATCATTATGAAAAAAGTATATCACCTGTCAACCTGCGATACTTCACAGGGGATCATCAAAGAAAATAAACTGGATAAAAAGGGTTTTGACCTGCAGGATATCAAAACAGAAAAAATCACAGCTGCACAATTGGATGAAATGAAGAAGATGGCGGGAAGCTATGAAGCTTTATTCAGCAGGCGGGCGTTGAAATATAAATCACTGGGGATGAAAGATATGAACCTGACAGAAAAGGACTATCGTAAATATATCCTGGAAGAATACACTTTTCTAAAGCGCCCAGTAATCATAATTGATGATAAGATATTTATTGGTAGCGAGAAAAAGAACCTGGAGGCTTTGAAAAATGTATTATAGTAAATAAAAAATTAGCCACGGAATACACTGAGCAACAGCCGGGAAATTCAAATACAGTAACCGTAGAGTATCTATAATAAAAATATTCAAGGCTGTTTTTCCTGTTTTATTCTGTGTCTTCCGTGGCTAAATTTTAAAAGGGTTTATATTTATTGAATCACTTTATCTACTACATGGATCAGTCCGCCCTTGGTTTGAATTGTTTCGGTGAAATTTGCTCCTCCAGGATATAATTCATTTCCCAGGATATCTTTGCAATGTCCGTCTTTGATGGCACCCACTTTGTTTTTTCCTGGTAAAATATGTTTTTTCAATAGCCCCATCAGTTGTTCCTTGTTAGCCGGCTTCAAAAGATTTTCAACAGTGCCTGGGCCAAGTTTAGCCAGTGCGTTATTGGTGGGGGCAAGCAGGGTGAATGATTTTTTTCCTTTGCCCATGATGTTATTTAAACCTCCTGCCTGTTTAAGCAGTGTATGGATACCGGATAATTGTGTGTTTTCTTCCAATGTACTATTCAGGGCCGATGAATATGAAACACAATTGAAATTTATGGTTGAGATTATAATAACTACAACAGCAAGACGGAAAAATCTCGAATTCATACTGATGGGTTTAGAAAAGGGTTGCCATGAAAAAGGTATACAAAAATTCAATGCCGGTTCAATCGATATCTGTTAAAAACATATTATTCATCAGCCTTTTAATGCTTATTCCAGTATCCTCAATTTGGCGTAATTAAGCATGATCTTTTTCTCCCCGTTCAAGTCAAACTTTATAGTGGCAATAGGGTTATGCGCCGCGCCTTCCATCTTCAGCACTTCACCAAATCCAAATTTCTGGTGTTCCACTTTCTGCCCGGCTTTTAGTTCCGATGTATCACTTGGCTTGAAATCCGCCGTAGGCGTATGTTCTACCGGTTTTGAAGGCATTGATTTGGGCGTAATGTAAGACGGTTGACGATTGACAGTTGACTGGCGACCGCCCGTTGGCTGTTGACTCCCGACTCCCGACTCCCGACTACTTCCTCCCCATCCCCTCATCCTTTCCGCTGCAGAACTATTCCCAAATCCACCACCCTGGTTGCGCAAACCGCCTCCGGCAAAGCTGCGGTCGAGGTATTCTTCCGGTAGTTCCTCTATAAAGCGACTTGGTTCGTTCTGCACCACCTGACCGAATTTATAGCGGGTATTCGCATACGTTATCCATAAGCGGTGTTTGGCACGGGTAATAACGACATAGAATAACCGACGTTCTTCTTCCAGTTCTTCCCGGGTGTTGATGCTCATGGCATTGGGAAAAAGCATTTCTTCCAGACCCGCTGCAAAAACGCAGGAGAATTCCAATCCCTTGGCGGCGTGGATGGTCATTAGTTTCACCGTATCCGCATGTGGATCCTTTTCATCCGCATCGGTGAGCAGGGTGATCTGTTGCAGGTAGGCCGCCAACGTGGCGTTCTGCATGGCTTTCTCTTCCGTTTGCGCGGGATCTTCTTTGGGCTTATCCGTAAAGAGCGTTGGTAAATCTGTTGGTGAAGGGATATCAGCAAATGCATCAGTATCCATCACAACGCCATCTTCATCTATCTGGGCGCGGTTCTGCTGATCGTCTACCCATTCCTTGATGGAGTTCAGTAATTCCTGGATGTTTTCGTAGCGCTGTACGCCTTCCGTGCTTTTATCATTAAAAAGTTCCCGGACTATATTGGTTTGTTTGCCGATGTGCACCGCAACGTCGTATGCGTTTTTGGTATTGAGCATGCTGGCAAAACTTTTGATCATGGTCACAAAGTTCTCGATCACTTCCAGCGTGGATGCCCTGAAGCCAAACTTCGAAGCCTGGCTGAGCACATCCCACATGCTGATATTATTTTCATTGGCCAGCAGGATAATTTTATCGATCGTGGTTTTTCCAATTCCCCTTGCCGGGAAATTGATAATGCGCTTCAGCGCTTCTTCATCTTTTGGATTGATCAACACGCGCAGGTACGCCACATAATCCTTGATCTCTTTGCGCTGATAGAAGCTGATACCACCGTACATCGTATAGGGTATGCCCATCCTGCGTAGCGATTCTTCAAAGGCCCGGCTCTGTGCATTGGTACGGTATAGTATCGCGAAATCGCGGTTGAAAAAATGATTGCGGAGTTTTTGTTCCTGTATGGTATCGGCCACAAATTTTCCTTCATCATTATCGGTCATGGTACGTACCAGGTGGATCTTTTCCCCATCCGCGTTTTCTGTCCAAAGGGCCTTTGGTATCTGGTTCTTGTTGTTGCTGATTATTTCATTGGCCACCTTAAGAATATGCTGAGTACTGCGATAGTTCTGTTCCAGTTTCACTACGTGCACATTGTCATAATCTTTCTGGAACTGTAAGATGTTCTGAATGGTAGCCCCTCGGAAAGAATAGATCGATTGTGCATCATCGCCCACCACGCAAACATTTTCGTGTGCGGCTCCCAGTAGTTTGATGATCTCATACTGGGCAGGGTTGGTATCCTGGTACTCATCGATCAGGATATACCGGAATTTATGCTGGTATTTATGCAGGCTGTCGGGAAAGTTTTTCAGTAACTCATAATATTTGAGCAGCAGGTCGTCAAAATCCATCGCCCCGTTTTTAAAACATCTTTTTACATAGGCTGCATAGACCTGTGAGATAGCGGGCCTGTTAGAACGCTGGTCTTCCTGTTGCAGGTAATAATCGGTAGCATATTCTTCCGGGCCAACAAGTGCATTCTTGGCGGAGGAAATACGGTTGTAAACGGTGGAAGGTTTATAGAGTTTATCGTCCAGGTTCAGTTCATTGATAACCGTTTTGACCACATTTTTTGCGTCATCGGTATCATAGATCGTGAAATTGGAGGGATAGCCCAGTCGCTGTGCTTCACTCCGCAGGATACGGGCAAATACCGAGTGGAAAGTGCCGATATATAAATTGCGGGCTTCCTGGTTACCGAGGATGTGTTCCACCCTTTCTTTCATTTCCTTGGCGGCCTTATTGGTAAAGGTCAGGGCCAGGATGCGGAAAGCATCCACGCCATTGGCGAGGAGGTGTGCGATACGGGTGGTGAGGACCTTGGTTTTGCCGCTGCCGGCACCGGCGATGATCATCAATGGACCATCCAGGTGTTGTACTGCTTCGCGTTGTTGTTCATTCAAACCCTTCAGGTAATCTTGCATGGGTGCAAGGTAAGATTTAGACCCCGGATGAGGGCAGGTGTGTATAATATTTTACCGCAAAGAAATAAGAATACAGGAAGAACGCTATGGTAAAAAACATTATCTTTTAAATCAATAATTTCAACCAAAAACCTTAAAATATGACCCCTGCAGCAAAATCAGTTTATTATTTTGGTTTCTATTTATACCTGCTTGGTTTTACATTGATTTTTATTCCTAATTTTTTATTGAAAACGATGGGTCTTCCTGAAACCAATGAAGTCTGGATTCGGGTAGTGGGTTTACTGGTTTTATTAATTGGGTTTTATTATCACCAGGCGGGAGCAAAAAATATCAGTGCTTTTATCCCGCTGACCATTCCAACCAGGATGATAGTATTTGTAACTTTTCTGGCATTTGCATTATTGCAACTGGCAAGTCCCATGCTGGCCGGTTTCGGCGCAATCGATCTTGCAGGTGCCATTTGGACATTCATGGCATTGAAAAAGAAGTAGTATATTTTCAACGCAGAGAACGGGAGAAAAAGAGAAGCGCGGAGAGAGGGTAACATCAATAAAAAACCAACGATTGCATGAGCCATCCATTACCACTGGAAATGTTTTATAAGTGGGAGAAAACATATCCCCATAAGATTTACTTACATCAACCTATAAACGGGGTTATGGAGACATGGACCTGGGAGCAGGCTGGGGATGAGGTCAGGCGGATGGCGGCCGCTTTGCAACAGATGCGGCTTCCTTTGCATAGTAATATCGGTTTGCTTTCCAAGAACTGTGCTCATTGGATCATGTGCGACCTGGCCATTATGATGGCGGGTCATGTATCTGTACCACTTTATCCAAACCTTACGGCCGAAAGCATAAGACAAATCCTGGAACACTGCGATGCACCGGTTCTTTTTGTTGGAAAACTGGATAACTGGGCCTCCATGAAACCCGGTGTACCGGAAAATATGAAATGTGTTTCATTCCCATTTTATGGTCCGCCAGAATATGCGCAATGGGGTGAGCTGATCAAAAATAATGAGCCGTTGAAAGGACATATCCATCGTGATGGCAATGAGCCGGGCACGATCATATATACTTCCGGATCTACCGGTAAACCCAAAGGGGTGATGCACAAATTCAGCAATTATGCATTTGCATCAGACCGTATCGCCTCCTTTGCCGGACTTACGCCTAATGAAAGGTTTTTTTCTTACCTGCCGATGGCCCATATTGGTGAAAGATTAGTTGTTGAAATGGGTTCTCTCTATAGTGGGGGTGAAGTTTTTTTTGTGGAATCGCTGGAAACATTTGCCGATAATCTCCGTAAAGCCAGCCCTACCATTTTTCTCGGCATACAACGGATCTGGAAAAAATTACAGGATGGTGTGTTTAAAAAACTGCCTGAGGAAAAGTTAAACCGGCTCCTGAAAATTCCCATCATTTCCATATTGGTAAAGCGAAAGATCCAAAAGGGCCTCGGCTTATCCAAAGCCAGGATTGTTATTACTGCAGCCGCCCCAACCCCGCTGGAATTACAACTTTGGTTCAGGAAGATCGGGGTCAAACTGGTGGAAGGATATAGCATGACAGAGAATTTTGCTTACTCTCATGGAATTTTATGGAAAGATTCCATTCCCGGAACAGTAGGCAAAGCTATGCCGGAGTGCGATGCTAAACTGGGTGATGACGGAGAGGTGCTTGTCAAAAATGATGCGTTGATGGATGGATATTATAAAGAACCTGAATTAACGCGGGAAGCATTTACAGATGACGGCTATTTGAAGACCGGAGATATTGGGATCATTGATAAAAAGGGTTACCTTAAAATTACCGGTCGAACAAAAGATATATTTAAAACCAGTAAGGGAAAATATGTTGTGCCTTCGCCTATTGAAATGAAGATCGGCAGTAATGCCGATATTGAATTCAGTTGTGTAGTAGGATCAGGCTGGCCACAGCCCATTGCACTGATTACTCTTACGGAAAATGGAAAAGTGAAAGACAGGGATCAATTGCATAGAGAGTTGGAAGCGCAATTACAGCAAATCAACAGCACATTGGATGCGCATGAGAGAATGAATAAAATGATCGTACTTACAGAATCGTGGACAACCGATAATAATATGCTGACACCAACTTTTAAAATCAAGCGTGCAGAGATTGAAAAAAGCTTTTCAACCCATTTTGAAAATTGGTATGCAGAAGAGTCTGTTTTGATTTTTGAAGGTTGATCTTTGCTTCAAGGGTTCCCGGTCTGACCGTCCTCGGTCTGACCGATGGCTGTTATCAATTAAATCCTCGGATTATATCTAAGCATAGGAACTACGCAACGAAGAAAATACAGTCGGTCAGACCGGGTACGGCAGGCTTAGCCAGTCCGAAATTCATGAAGAAAAGTTGATCTTTGTGCCCTTGCGGTTAAATGTATAAAATATGAAAGGCTATTTACTTTTTTTCTATGTATTATTTTTTTCTTTTGACGTTTTTGCTCAAGATCCCAGAGTATCTTCCGGCCACATAGAAAGAGTAAAATCTTTTTCTTCAGCTTATGTTGAAGCCCGTAATGTTGATATCTGGCTACCGGAAGGGTATAGCCGAAAAAAGAAATATACTGTGCTCTACATGCATGACGGGCAAATGCTGTATGATTCAACCACAACCTGGAATAAGAAAGCCTGGGAGGCAGATGATGTGGCGGCTGAATTAATGAAAGAAAAAAAAGTAAAAGACTTTATTATTGTAGGTATCTGGAACGGCGGCCCGAAAAGGCATGCAGAATATTTTCCGCAGAAACCATTTGAAAGCCTCCCGCAATCTGTTCAGGATACTTTATATGGCGCTAATCGTTCCAATGGAGATGGTGTGTTTAAAGGCAATAAAGTTCAATCTGATAAATACCTGCTCTTCCTGGTGAAAGAACTTAAACCCTATATCGATAAAAAATATTCTACCAGAAAGGACCCTGTCAATACAATTATTGCCGGCAGCAGTATGGGGGGATTGATTTCGATGTATGCCATTTGTGAATACCCGGAAGTATTTGGCGGCGCAGCCTGTATGTCTACACACTGGCCGGGCATTTTTATGATGAAAGATAACCCGGTACCGGAATCCTTCTTTACTTATCTCGAATCTCATTTACCGGACCCCAAAACACATAAACTTTATTTTGATCATGGTACTGCAACCCTGGATGCGATGTATCCTCCATTACAAATAAGGGCAGATGAAATAATAAAATCAAAAGGCTATGATGCATCCAACTGGATGACGAAAGTTTTTCCCGGTGAAGATCACAGCGAAACAGCATGGCATAAAAGACTCCAAATTCCCCTGGAGTTTTTACTGAAAAAGTAGATTTACCGCAAGTGATATAAGTATAAAGCAGAAAAATCTTTCTTAATCTATTTTTTCTTTCCTGAGAAACTATAGAGATAAGGTGCTTTATGAGCTTTGCCTGAGTACTGTTTGGCATGTCTTACCAGCAATCCGGAACCAAGCATCTTTCTTTGAAAGTTTGTGCGGTGTATTGGTTCGTCTAAAATCGCCTCATATACCTGTTGCAGGTCCTTCATGGTAAATTTTTCAGGTAACAGGTTCATTCCTACAATTTGTTCATCGAGGTTCTTTCTTAAGGTTTCAAGTGCTTTTTGAACGATAGACGCATGGTCAAGTATCAGTTCCGGCAATACATCCAGGTCATACCATTCACAGGAATCCGACAAAGCATCCGGCCTTGGGGTAACAAGTTCATAATTAATCAGGGCGTAATAAGCAACAGAAATAAAACGGTCAAGCAACCAGTGGTCTTTTTTAGGTTTGTAACCATTTGCTTGCAGGATGGCTTTTAAGATCTCAGGCTTATGCCGTTTTACATCACCAAATACATAGCATTGCTCCAGGTAAATATCAGACAACCCCGTTCGTTCTTTCAAACCTCTTCTTACAGCATCATTCAGGTTTTCATGAATCCCAACAAATCCTCCTGGCAGTGCAAATAACCTTGTATTGTGATATTCCATAACCAGTATTTTCAGCTTTTCGCCTGAAAAACCAAATACGACCGAATCATAAGCAATATGAACCAGGTAGCCATGTCCATCCGTCTGTTCCGCCAAATTTGGGGTCCTTTTTTTCATCCCCTGCAAGAAAAATGAAAATCAGGTAACAAAAAAATATTATTATTGTACCAAATTGAGACAATAATATTTCAAAAATGAAAATCATGAACCGGATACTGATCTTATTAATGTTGGTATGTCAAATACCTGCAATGACCAATGCACAAAATGATAATGGTTTTGCTGTTCAGGCAACAGTAAAAAACGGGGTCATTGAAGGATATTACGATACAAAAGATGGCTTACAGGTATACCTCGGCGTTCCCTTTGCCAAACCGCCGGTGGGCCAGTTGAGGTGGAAAGCCCCGCAGCCATTGGAAAACTGGAAAGGCGTGAAGCAAACAAAGAAGTTTGGTCCCAGGCCCATTCAGGGTATTGTGTTTGGCGATATGAATTCCCGTTCTGATGGGTTAAGTGAAGATTGCCTTTATTTAAATATATGGTCACCCGCACGCCATGACCAAAAGGCCTTACCTGTTCTGGTATATTTTTACGGAGGTGGATTTGTAGCAGGAGATGGTTCAGAGCCACGTTATGATGGAGCTTCCATGGCAAAAAAGGGAATTGTTGTTGTGACTGTTAACTACAGATTGGGTTTGTTTGGATTTTTTGCACATCCGGAGCTCAGTGCGGAAGCATCTTATAAAGCCTCGGGGAATTACGGATTACTTGATCAGCATGCTTCACTGAAGTGGGTGCAGGAAAATATCGCTTCTTTTGGCGGCGACCCAAAGCGTGTTACCATTGCCGGGGAGTCTGCAGGATCCATTTCGGTGAGTGCACAAATGGCATCCCCGCTTTCCAGGGGTTTGATTGCCGGTGCAATAGGTGAAAGCGGAGCGGCTATCAATCCAACATTATACCCTGTACCCCTTGCCGAAGGAGAGAAAGCCGGTCTGGAATTTGCCAAACTGGCCGGGGCCAAAAACCTGGCGGCATTGAGAGGAATGAGCGTTGTGGAATTATTTGAAACCTACCAGGATTCTAAAAGATTTGGTTTCCCAACAGTCATAGATGGATATTTCTATCCTAAAAGCCTGCCCGATATTTTTACCGCCCGCGAACAGGCACAAGTGCCCTTATTGCTGGGTTGGAATTCAGCCGAAATTCCAGGCATGGCTTTCATGCAGGGCCAGCCATATAAAGAAGAAAATTTTATCAACCGGGTGAAGGCAGAATATCCATCGAATGCTGAAGAAGTATTGAAATTATACCCGCACGGTTCTGAAAAAGAAATTGAATTGTCCGCAACTGCACTGGCTTCTGATCGGTTCATTGCATACAGTACCTGGAAATGGTTTGACCTTCACCGCAAGAACAGTTCAAAGCCTGTTTACCGATATTTATACTCCAAGTTAAGGCCTCCGCTGGCAGATGCTTCACTCACGCCTGGACTGGCTGGCGGAACTGTCAAAAACACGCAACCTGCCACTAAAATGCCGGAACCTGTTGGCGCACCGCATGCATGCGAAATAGAATATTGTATGGGGAACCTGCATCTTATTAAGGAGTATGCATGGACAGAAGATGATTATAAAACATCAGCTACCATGCAGAATTATTTTGCAAATTTCATTATCAAAGGCGATCCTAACGGCAAAGATTTGCCTGTGTGGCCAAAAGCAGAGCCTGGCTCAACAGAACCAGCGGTAATGATTATCAATACAAAATCTGAAGCGGTGAATGCCAGGGATGACAACCGTTACTTGTTCCTCGATAAGGCATACGGAAATAAAAAGTAAGGCTATTTAGTACTATTAATAATTTTACTGAAGTACAAAAAAATTTCCTTCCCTTGCAATGCAGGCGAAGGACATTTTTTGTAGTATACTTCGCCTGCAGTTCTCATATAAATAACTCAGCCTATGTAAGAAAATGTAAGTTGTTGTTCAGTGGTTAGTTACGTTTTGTTATAGCATCTTTCAATGGACAGTACGATATTTCTTAAAAGCCAGTTGAATGACTGAAATTGTATTTTAAACAGTAAGTATGGCAATGGAAATAAATAACTTTAGTTGCTGAATATCGATTTGTAAGAACCTCCAATTAAATGCTCAAATTTTTTGCTATTGGTTTTCATGTATTGTGGAAGGATTACCCTGGTTTATCATATTAACAGGAATTCTTTCTGTATCTTTCTTTGAATTCATCTCCATTTAAAACATTCCATAAAATGAAACTACAATTATGTGTTTTAATAAGTATGATTACAATGACAATCGGATGTAACAATCAACAGGATATATCCATTGGTAAAATGCAGGGCATGTATAGTTTGGATAAATTCGAAAGCTTGGATAGCGAAACAGGAATATGGTCTGCCGAACCAGGTCGAATTGGCTGGAGTGGATATATCCTGTATGACGGTCTTGGTCATATGGCCGTACACCTGATGCCAGGTGGATACCAGGATTTTGACGCCGGAAAAAGCCTTGACAGCTTGAATGCCACAGAATTAAAAGCAGTTGCGAAAATGTACCAATCAAACTTTGTCTATTTCGCAGACTATAGTATTAAGGACAGTATGATTATGCACAAAAGACTTTCAACAACTGATCCAAAGGACAGGGGAACCACCTTAACCCGGCATGTTGAATTCCGTGGGGATACTTTGATACTGACGCCTATTGAAAAAATCAGCGGCTTACAATTAAGGCTGCGATGGATAAAATTGAAATAGCTGTTATCCGGTTTTATGCCAGTTTTGAACCGAAATAACAGACCATTTTCCCTCGCCAAGTTTGAGTAGTGAAATTTGTTGGGTCTCGAAAATGGCTTCGAATTTCCTGTTCATAAAATGTGTCCAGGCTTCATCAAAATCTGCAGGTTTAACATCCCGATTAGCAATTGTAATATGGGGAATAAAAGGTTTTGTTTCTTTTTTTATCAATTCTCCTAACAGTGAGATAAAATGCTCTTCTGTTTCATGTTTAATTCTCTCTAAATGTTCATTCGGCTTTACGCTAATGTATAAAACGCGTTTTTTAAAATGGGCGAAATTTGATAATTCAATTTCAATTGATTCTACAGAAGATTTGAATGAGGATATTGCCTGCAGTATAATTGTTTCTTTATCATTGTCAAACCAGAATGGCGGTATGATGGTGATATGTGCCGGTGATTTCAGGGCAACTTTGCATCCGAATTTTTCCTGCATCCATAACTTGAACCCTTTTATATTATTGTTAAGATTGTCCGGACAAACAATGGCCACATAATACATACAATGGGGAACTCTATTATTCATTAGATGGCTGTTTTTTATGCACATTCCTAATTCTAACCGCAAAGTAGCAAAGGGGCATAAGATTTCAAGGCAAGACCTGATATTCCATCAACGGTTCGGGCATGACCGACATTTTTCATAAATTGTGCCCGATTTCAACCTCATGTCTGAAGCTTTTCACCAATTAGCCGCTATCCTCTTTGCTGATATTGTCGGTTATTCTGCTATGATGCAGGAAGATGAGCATAGTGCCGTCGAAAAAGTAAACCATTTCCGGGAGGTTATCGAAATCATTGCAGGTGAACTGGATGGTAAGATTATCCAATACTATGGAGATGGATGCCTTGTTTTGTTCAACAGTTCAACCGATGCTGCGGAGTTTGGTAAACTTTTGCAGGCAGATCTGAGCGAAGATCCTAAAGTGCCCGTTCGGATAGGTATCCATATGGGCGATGTATTGCTCCATCACAATAATGTATTTGGCGATGTGGTGAATATTGCTGCCCGCATCCAGGCACTGGCCCCCATTGGTGGGGTGTATGTTTCTGAAATGGTTTATCGTAACATCGTCAATAAACAAGGCATGGATTGCCGCTTTATCAAAGAAGCGAAACTGAAGAATATTAAAGAACCGGTCAGGATTTACGAATTGCTTACTCCCAACAGCCTACCATTTTTGGAGGAAGAACAGGCTGAACCGGTTAAAGTAAAGTCAAGAACAAGTCTTGCCGTATTGCCATTCTTTAATATGAGTAACGACCAGGACCAGGAATATTTCAGCGATGGCCTTACTGAAGATATCATTACACAGCTTTCCAAGATCAAGGCCTTTAAAGTTGTTTCCAGGACCTCGGTGATGCAGTATAAGAAAAACCCCAAATCCATAAAAGAGATCGGTCGTGAACTGGGTGTTTCGGGTATACTTGAAGGTAGTGTACAAAGAATGAATGATAAGGTACGCATCACTGCCCAGTTGATTGATGCTGCTACTGATGAACATTTGTGGGCAGAATCTTATGATCGAAATGTAAGTGATATTTTTTCCATCCAGCGTGAAGTGGCCATGGCCATTGCAGAGGTACTGAATGCCACTTTATCTATTAAAGAAACACAGCGACTCGATCAAACCCCTACCGCCAACCTTGATGCCTACGACCTTTATCTGCGCGCTAAATTCCTCGTTGAAAACAGGAACAAGGAAGACCTGATGGCTGCCAGAAACTTATTTCAGGAAGCGGTAGCGAAAGACGATAATTTTACCAATGCTTATTCTGGCCTCGCCGTTACATATTTATTGGCATCATACCGGGGCTATGAAGATCCTGTCAGGATGCTCTGGCTGGCCAAACAACAAATTGATACGGCACTTACACTGGATCCTTTATCCGGTGAAACACAAGCATCACTTGGTTACTGGTATCATCAAAAATTCGACTGGCATGCTGCAGAAATTACTTACCGCAGGGCCATCGAACTAAATTCGAATCAGTCGAACGTTTATCTATGGCTTGCCATCTTACTGGAAGGTAAAGGGGAAGAGGATGAAGCATTGAAAGTTTATGACAAAGGCAGTTCGGTTAACCCTGGCTGGGAGTACCTGATAAAAAATAAAATCCGGTGCCTCGTTAATGCCGGAAAGTTGGACGAAGCGATCCAACTTCAGTTGGACCTGATTGAAAAAAATTCAGAAGAACCCGAACTTCAAAGGGATTTATTTTCTGACCTGGCCAGGCTATACTGGTATGGGGGTAATAAAACGGACGCTATATCTTCTGCGCTCAAGTCTGGAAATAAAGGTCTTGTGAAATTTTTTCATGATGGAGACAATGGCTTGCTGCTAAAAAAAGTAGAAGAAAAGTTTAAAAAACTTACGGAATCCAGTGAATATTTTTCACAGTTATGGTTGGGTGTGGATTATGCTGATGCCGGCGCCCAGGAAAAAGCACTGGAGTGTTTTAATAATGCCATTGCACTGAAGGATGTGGCTGTTACTTTGATTCTGATGGGACATTATAAATTTTTGAATATAAAATATTTGAGCATGGCTTTGATGAGGAGGAAGATCAGACAGCTCGTAAACTTTTGAGCAGGATTCTGGGGATTGGATGGATGGGCAGGATGGATTGGGGTGGATTATAAAGAATTCAGGGGTGTTTATTTGGGATTGAATATTTTTTTACCTGGAGACTTGGAGAACCAAAAGTTGAGCAGGGAGCAGGATTCTGGGGATTGGATGGATGAGCGGGATGGATTGGAGTGGATTTTAGAGGATTTTGGAGTGTTAGGGAATGTATTTTGGATTATAGATTTTTTTTACCTGCAGGCTGGGCGCACCAAAATTCAATAGAAGTCCGGATGGAAAGTTATAGAGGACAAGGTAATTTTTTGATTGTAAGAAATGAATGTCTTCTATATTAATCAGGGCTTTTAGTTCGACGATTATTTTTTCATTTACAACGAAGTCTGCCCTTCGGGTGCCTACGATTTGGCCATCATAATAAATATTGCATTCCTTCTCCCGGGAAAATGACAAGCCCGATTTTTCAAATTCAATTGCCAGGCATCTTTGATAAATGACCTCCTGAAATCCTTGTCCTAATTCCCGATGAACTTTCATTGCAGATCCTATGATTGAATAAGACAA
>JAHEEX010000243.1 GCA_024640465.1 Sphingobacteriales bacterium
TGAAGTGGAATTTAAAGGCAAGGAGGAAAAAGAAACTGGTGTGGTAGTGAGTTGCAGCAATCCGGATTTTCAGTTACCTGCAGGAAAAGAAGTGGTTGCGGTTGATCCCAAATACTATCGTCCTACTGAAGTGGATCTGTTGATCGGTGACCCAACAAAAGCCAATACCCAACTGGGCTGGAAACCAAAATACGACCTCCCGATGCTGGTGGCGGAAATGGTGGCTGCCGACGTGGAACTCTTCAAAAAAGAAAAATTATTAAAGGATTCCGGTTTTGAAATCAAGAACCAGTATGAATAGGGTTCTTTGTTTCTTCGCGGTTAAATGTATTCATGGAAAAAGAAAGTAAAATATACATTGCCGGCCATCGCGGTATGGTTGGCTCTGCCATTCATCGTAAACTACAGTCTGAAGGGTACACCAATTTTATTTTACGCAGATCTTCAGAACTCGACCTTCGCAACCAACAGGCTGTATCAGATTTTTTTGCTGCAGAAAAACCTGAATATGTATTCCTCGCTGCAGCCAAAGTAGGCGGCATCATGGCCAATAATGTTTTCAGGGGTGAGTTTCTATATGAGAACCTGATGATCCAGAATAATGTGATACATGCAGCATACTTGAATGGTGTGAAGAAGCTGATGTTCCTTGGTTCTTCCTGCATCTATCCCAAGATGGCGCCACAACCCCTCAGGGAAGAATATCTTTTGACTGGTGAACTGGAACCTACCAATGAACCTTATGCCATTGCAAAAATCGCCGGCATCAAATTGTGCGATGCTTACAGATCACAGTATGGCTGCAATTATATTTCCGTCATGCCCACCAATCTGTACGGACCTAATGATAATTACGACCTCAATAATTCTCATGTGTTACCTGCCCTGATCCGTAAGTTTCATGAAGCTAAATTAGCCGGTGCACATTCTGTTACACTTTGGGGTACAGGAAAACCACGCCGGGAGTTTTTACATGCAGACGACCTGGCAGCAGCCTGTGTTTATCTGATGCAAACCTATAACGAAGCTGGTCTGATCAATATAGGTACCGGAGAAGATATTGAAATTGGTGAACTGGCATTGCTGATAAAAAAAATTGTGGGTTTCGAAGGGGAGGTTGTTCATGACCTAACCAAACCAGATGGCACCCCCAGGAAACTCATGGATGTGTCAAAACTGCATAACTTTGGGTGGAAGCATACAATCGGACTGGAAGAAGGTATCCGGAAAGTATACTCCGATTTTGTAGAAAATCCTCGTTAACATTGTGTCCCGCATTCGCGGGACTTCGCTTAACTCAGCCTAGCGGTTAATTATGTTTTCATTTTTCTCTAAAAAAAAGAACCTCGAAATCTTTCCTTTCCACAGATTGGAAATAGATATGCATTCTCATCTCCTGCCGGGGATCGACGATGGTTCACCGGATGTGGAAACATCTATCAGGTTAATTAAAGGACTGGAAGACCTCGGGTATAAGCAATTCATTACAACACCCCATGCCATGGAAGACCTGTATCCCAATAACCGTGGTACAATACAGGCAGCTTATGATACGCTTAAAGACGAACTGAAGGCGCAGAAAAAATTCCCCCGGATACGCTTTGCTGCAGAATACCTGCTTGATGGGAATGTAGAATCTCTCCTTGAAAAAAAGGAGCCTATGCTAACCCTAAAAGACAAAATTGTGCTGGTTGAAATTTCCTTCGCCAGTCAACCCATATATTTAAAAGAAATTTTGTTCAATCTCCAGATGAATGGCTACCAGCCCATATTTGCCCATCCTGAACGATACTCTTTCTACCATCACCAGCCTTCATATTATGCCGAAATCAAGGCAATGGGCTGCCTATTCCAATCCAACCTGCTTTCTTTCAGCGGTTACTATGGCGGTTCTGTAAAACAGGCCGCAGAATACCTTGTCAACCAGGGTCTTACAGATTACCTGGGCACTGATCTCCACCACGACAGGCATTTAGAAAATCTCCGCGAACTTCCCTTTACACCAGCTTTAGCTAAATTGATTGATGAACAAGGCGTTTTGAACCACCTGCTTTAAAGGCAGTCGCCAGTCAACAGCCTGCCTTTACTAACAACTAACAACTAGCCATCTTCTTGTTAAGCTTTTTTGAATTTTTATTAAACAAACCTTTCTTTAATGCGTTGTAATTAGATTATGAACGCATTTACCATCAAAGACCTGGAGAATTTAACGGGAATTAAAGCCCATACCATCCGGATATGGGAACAGCGTTATTCCTTTCTAAAGCCTCAGCGTACCGATACAAATATTCGGTATTACAATAACGAGGAACTCAAGCAGATCCTGAATATATCCCTGCTTAATAAATACGGGTATAAGATCTCCCATATAGACCGGATGTCTGAAACAGAGATAAGCGATAAGATCATGACCCTGAATAACGCGCTTGCCCAGCAGGAACGTGTTATCAATGATCTGATCCAGCAAATGGTAGATCTCAATATTGAAAGCTTTGAGGCTAACCTGGCTGAATATATCCGTCTTCGCGGAATCGAAAAAACCATCAACCAAATCATCTTCCCTTTTATGGAAAGAATTGGGGTTTTATGGATAACCGGTCATATCAACCCGGCACAGGAACACCTTGTATCAAATATTATCCGTCAAAAGCTGATCGTTGGTACGGAAGGGGTGGTATCCCATCTGAAAATTGATAAAACAGGCCTTTTATTCCTCCCGGAAGGCGAATTTCATGAAATTGGGCTGCTTTTCATTCAATATTTGCTCAAAAGCAGGGGAATTTCTGTTCTTTACCTGGGTGCCAATGTGCCCATTGATGACGTGGAATACATCATTAAAGTCAAAAAACCCGACTTCCTCTATACTCACCTGACATCGGTCTCCCATGGCTTTAGCTTCGACCGTTTCATTTCCCAGGCCAGTAAAAAATTTGAAAATATTCCCCTGATCATATCAGGCAGGCTGGCAATGGCCTATGAAAAGAAGATCCCCGCTAAAATGAATTTCAAGCGTTCCCTCCAGGAGGTAACAGAATTTATCGCCACATTGTCCTAGAGACGCAATGCATTGCGTCTCTACAATCCTGCAATTATAACCCCCGGCTATAAATCTGTTTAATTATTTAACAAATAATCTAAACAAAATTTTTGTTGGCCGAATTATTCTGTTTAATTTAGCCCTATCAACTATTAAACACAATTTCTTATGGCAACCAGGGAATTTAACCAGCTACTTCTTCAGAACACAGACTTTCTCAAGCCATTTGCTGTAACCCTTACAAAAGACCAGGAAACGGCAAAAGATCTGTTGCAGGAAACAATGTACCGCGCCCTGGCTAACCAGGAGAAATATAGTGTTGGAACAAATATCAAAGCATGGTTATATACAATCATGCGTAATATTTTCATCAACAATTACAGGCGCAAGGCAAAACAAAATACCATTTTTGATAATTCAACAAATGATTTCCTGCTCGATTATAATCAGTCGACCATTGATAATGGGGCAGAGAGCAATCTGCGCATGAAAGATATATATGCTGCCATTCACAGCCTTCCAGATATTTTCAAGCAGCCATTCATGTTGTATTTTGAAGGGTACAAATACCATGAAATTGCTGATAACCTGGGTGAACCACTCGGTACCATTAAAAGCCGCATCCACTTCGCACGCCGCTTATTAAAAGAACAAATAAATAAGTTTTAATCATTGCGTGCTTCGTTACTTTGCGGTGAGAAAATCCATTAGTTAATTTTACATCCACCCAAAGTGTCAAAAAAAGTAATCATAATCGGCAGTGGTTTCGCTGGTCTTTCAGCGGCGGCCTTTATGGCCAAAGCAGGCTGGGAAGTTCAGGTTCTTGAAAAGCATGATATGCCCGGGGGCCGAGCAAGACGTATGCAAAAAGCGGGCTTCACCTTCGATATGGGCCCCAGCTGGTACTGGATGCCCGATGTATTTGACCGCTTCTTCGCACAGTTTGGCAAAAATGTTTCTGACTATTATGAACTGATCAGGCTCGATCCATCATATCGAGTTTATTGGGATGATGGGCAAACAGATATTCCCGCTTCTTATGAGGAACTCCGTAATCTCTTCGAAAAACTGGAACCAGGATCAGCGGTTAAGCTGGATGCATTCCTGGCTGAAGCGGCTTTCAAATATAAAGTGGGCGTACATAAACTGGTCTTTAAACCGGGGCAGTCGCTTACAGAATTTATTGATCGCGATCTCATACAGGGGATCTTTCGCCTTGATGTTTTCAACTCCATTAAAAATCACGTACAGAAATATTTCAAGAATCCAAAGATCAGGCAGCTGATGGAATTCCCGGTACTCTTCCTCGGTGCATTGCCGGAAGATACACCGGCGCTGTATAGCCTGATGAATTATGCGGATATCAAACTCGGCACCTGGTTCCCACGGGGAGGCATGTACGAAATTGTGGATGCCATGCATAAACTGGCGGAAGAACAGGGCGCTGAATTCTTCTTTAACCATAATGTAGCTGAAATTGTTGTTGAAAATAATAGTGTTCAGAAAGTTGTAACAGACAAGGGCGAAATATTTGAAGCAGATGTGGTGATTGGTGGAGCGGACTATCATTTCATGGAAACGCAGCTTTTAAAGCCGCAATACAGAAGCTACAGCGATGCCTGGTGGGATAAAAAAGTAATGGCTCCAGGCTGCCTGATTTATTATGTGGGCCTCGATAGGAAGATTCCGGGGATTCAACATCATTCTCTTTTCTTTGATGTGCCTTTTGATGAACATGCAAGGGATATCTATACCACAAAACAATGGCCGCAACTGCCTTTATTTTACCTCAGCGCGGTAAGCGCAACAGATAATTCACAGGCACCGGTGGGTTGCGAGAACCTGTTTTTTCTGATACCATTGGCTGCCGGTTTGGAAGGTGATACGGAAGAAATGAGGGAGAAATATTTCCAGATCATGGCAGAGAGATTAAAAAACCGAACCGGTGTGGATATCCGCCAGCATTTAGTATATAAGCAGTCTTTCGCACACAGTGATTTCATCAGCGAGTATAATGCCTTTAAAGGGAATGCATATGGGCTGGCCAATACCCTTATGCAAACGGCCAATTTAAAACCCGGTTGCCGGAGTAAAAAAGTAAAAAACCTTTTTTATACAGGCCAGTTAACCGTACCAGGACCCGGGGTACCCCCCAGTCTGATCAGTGGAGAAGTGGTGGCGGGCCAGGTGGTTAAATATTTTGGTGTCTAATCCCGGAAATCACTTGGTTCATATAATTTGTTGGTTGTTGATTTTTGTTAATGTGAACTTTTTATGAACCTTAGTTGTTATATTTATTTTTCAATATAGTCTTTCTATGCTCAGTATTTTTCATGAAGTCAGCCAGGCATGCAGCAAAGTAACCACCGAGCGTTACAGCACTTCATTTAGCAGCGCTATCCGCCTGCTGGATTCGAGCATACAAACGCCTATTTATAATATTTATGGTTTTGTGCGATTTGCAGATGAGATCGTGGATACTTTCCAT
>JAHEEX010000065.1 GCA_024640465.1 Sphingobacteriales bacterium
GCGTAAACCCTTCCTTCGCCTTTGCAGGAGGTACATTTACTGGTGATTACTGAACCCTCGCCATTACAACTCGGGCAGGTTGTTACCGTTTGCATTTGCCCAAGAAAAGTATTGGTTACTTTCCTTACTTGTCCGCTTCCTCCACATGAGGTACAATTTTGAACAGCACCTTTATCTTTAGCACCTGATCCGCCACAGGTGTTGCAGTGGACATATTTTTTTACTTTAACTGTTTTATTTGCACCTTTTGCAATTTCCTCATAGGTCATTTTCAGCTTAATCCGCAGGTTACTTCCACGCGTGCCTCTTCCCCTGCCACCGGATCTGCCGCGACTACCACCTCCGCCAAAAAAACTACCAAACACATCTTCTCCAAAAATATCCCCAAACTGACTGAAGATATCATCCATATTCATATTTCCATGTCCGCCAAAACCACCGCCGTTTCCGCTAACTCCTGCATGACCAAAGCGGTCATATTGCGCGCGTTTATCCTGGTCGCTCAGCACTTCATATGCCTCGGCAGCCTCCTTGAATTTCTCTTCTGCAGCTTTATCACCAGGGTTACGGTCTGGATGGAACTGCATAGCCACCTTTCGGTATGCTTTTTTAATTTCATCAGCCGAAGATGTTTTTGCAACACCCAGTATTTCGTAAAAGTCTCTTTTTGCCATGATTTTTTTAATCGGGGACGGAAGATCATCCCATAAGTTAAAACGTTATTTTCCTACAACAACTTTTGAGAAACGAATGATCTTATCATTCAGGGAATATCCTTTTTCCAATTCATCGACCACTTTTCCAATCATGGCTGGATCCTGTACAGGTATTTCAGTAATGGCTTCGTGGATATCCGGGTTAAATACTTCTCCTATGCATTTCATTTCTTTGAGCCCCTTGCTTTGCATGGTTGCCCGGAGTTTATTGAACACCAGCTGGATGCCCTCTTTTATCTGGGTGATATCTTCACTCTTTTGTAACTGCTTTTCTGCCCTGTCACAATCGTCTAAAACTTCCAGCATAGACTGTATAACTTCTTTGCCGGCTGTTTGGATCAGTTCAACCCTTTCCTTAGCATTCCTTCTTTTGAAATTGTCAAATTCGGCGTACAGGCGGATAAATTTATCCTTTTGCTCCTGCAATTCAATCCTAAGTTCCTCAAAATCAGACTCTTCGGCAATACTATCTTGTAAATTTGACGTTCCGGCTATATTTTCATCAGTATTGATGTTTATGGCCGAATCTTCCTGAAATCCACCACTATTTTGATCGTTTGTCATCTTTTTATCTTGTATTTTGACTTCTTTAAAGTATTTACTGTTACTCAAATGGCTTGCCAGCCTGATTTTTAAGCCAAAATGTCGGAAATCTATTTTTTGTCCTGTACCAGTTTCCAGTATAACCACAATCCGCCGAAAACAATAAACATAAACCAGCCAAAAGCAAGTCCAACTATTCCCAACACAAGTCCTGCTATACTCATGATCATAAAAAATAATTCCAGGTTGGAATTATGACGCCAATCAATCTCACCCCCTTGTTTTTTTAATTTTTTATCCATTTTTGTGGCCAGCTGGTCAAGCTTCTTTTCCTGCTTTTTAGTCAGTGGGCTGATCTGACCGGTTTCAGCCAGCTTTGTAGTAATTTTTTTCACTAATTCCTTATTGCTGGCAGTTTCTCCGGATTCCTGCATTTGGACTAGTTCCTCTTCAAAGTTTTTCTGAACAAGGGCAATTTTTTCTTTATTTTCCGAAGTCATCAACTCTGATGAGGTGGATATTGGGGCAACCTCAGCATGGGCTGCAGTATGGTTTTCTACGGTTTCGTTTATTAATGGTAGCGGTTTTTCTTCCGGAGATGACTGAATAATACCCCCCATGTCAGGTGCATTTTCCTTCGGGGTATATGTATAATTTTTATACATATGTGAGCTGCTGCAGGAAAAGAGTACACTCATCATTCCGGTTATCAATAACCCATATACCAGGTGAAGGGACATTTTTTTCATAACCCAATTTTTTTTAAAAATAAGCAATGTCTGGATATGGCGATGGGATCATCATTAAATATGGTGCTAAATATTTATTGCAGGAGTTAGAAAAGTTACCTTTGTCGCTATGAATAAAGTAGTCCTAAAGAAAAGAATCGGGAACCGGATACTCAATGGACATCCATGGATTTTTTCCAACGAAATTAACCTGATGGAAGATACCATGCAGGGTGGGGAAGTGGCGGAAGTATATACGGATGACGGGAAATTTGTGGGCAGGGGATATGTGAATCCCCGGTCAACCATCACCGTTAGGTTACTGACCCGTAAAAAGGATGAACTGGTAAACGAGGATTTTTTTTATCGAAGGTTGAAGGAGGCCTGGATCTACAGGCAAAAGCTGGGCTATACCGAAAATTGCAGGCTGATATTTGGAGAGGCAGATGATTTGCCACAACTCATCATTGATAAATTCAATGATTATTTTGTTATACAAACCCTCGCATTGGGTATTGATGTTTGGAAGCCGGCCATTGTAAAGGCCCTGGAGAAAATTTTTTCGCCCAAGGGAATATATGAGCGGAATGATGTTCCTGTTCGAGAGCTCGAAGGCCTTGCTCAGCAAAAAGGATTTTTATCTGCCCCCTTTGATACGAAGGTTGAGATCATGGAAAATGGCCTGCGTTTTATGGTTGATATGGAGAAAGGGCAGAAAACAGGTTATTTTCTTGACCAGCAGGATAACCGAAGGGCGATTCAACATATCGTAAAAGGCGCCGATGTTTTGGGTGCATTTTGTTATACCGGTACTTTTGAAATTCATGCTGCGCATTATGGTGCAAAATCTGTTTTAGGACTTGATATCTCTAAGTCTGCTGTTGATCAGGCATCTGAAAATGCCGCGTTGAACGGATTACAGGATATTTGCCGATTCCAGGAGATCAATGCTTTTGATGCACTTAAACAATGGACAAAGGAAGAGAAGAAATGGGATGTAGTGATGCTGGACCCTCCCTCATTTGCCAAGACCAGGGAAAATATCCAAAAAGCCATCAGTGGTTATAAAGAGATCAATCTGCGGGGCATGAAACTGGTAAAGCCCGGAGGATTCCTGGTTACATCTTCATGTACAAACCTGGTGCAACCTGATCTTTTTCTGGAGATCATTGATATGGCTGCAAAGGATGCAAGAAGGCGGCTCCGGCAGGTTGAGTTCAGAACGCAATCGGCAGATCATCCTATTATCAGGGGTATGGAAAATACCAATTACCTGAAATTCCTTATTGTACAGGTGCTATAAGTGTAATGGGGCTTTTATATCAGGGGAAAATAAACAACAGCTATTACTTTTCTACCTGGAATTTGCCGCTTTCAATTACTTTTCCATTTCTGTTTTTCAATTGGAAAATATAAAAGCCACGGGTATAATTTGTGAGGTCTACCCGTGTACGGGTATTTACCTGGGGAACATCTATTACTTTTTTACCCAGGAAATTATACACCTGGAAAGTATAGGTATCGTCTGTTGATTTATTGAATTCGAAATTGATGAAACTCGTAGCCGGGTTAGGGAAAAAACGTACTATTTTCACTGGTGCCTGAACAGGCCTCCCTGTGCCGGTTTGGGCATATGCCGAGACCGAACTGAATAGCACCAGTAAAATGATTAAAGTAGAGTTTTTCATCCTTTATAAAGGTATGGATATTGGTCTAAAATAATACCTAAATCCACAAAATACAAGCCTGGGTTCCTTTTTTTTACCAGGTAAAACAAAAAGAAAGCCAATTTTTACTAAAAAGACTGGCTTTCAGCTAATTACTTAAAGAGATAACGATGCCAATGTGGACTGTATTGCTTCGAAACTGGGTATTTCACCGGCATTGTCTAATACTTCTGCATATTGAACAATACCAGCGCTGTCAATTACAAAAGCAGAACGTTTTGAAACACCTTTCATATCAAAGACAAAGGAATCGTACAGGGAACCATATTGAATGCTGGTATCTTTATTGAAATCCGAAAGCAAAGTGAAATTCAACCCTAGTTCCTCTTTGAATTTAGCCAGGGTGAAAACGGAGTCTACTGAAATTCCAATTACCTGGGCATTCATTTGGGAGTAGCTGGCAATATTATCGCGTACTGAACATAATTCTTTTGTGCAAACACCGGTGAAAGCCTGGGGGAAGAATAAAATAAGGACATTATGTCCGGCAAAATCACTGAGACTGACTTTCTTTTTATCGCTGTTGTATAAAGTGAAGTCCGGTGCTTTTGAACCAATTTCGATTTTCATGCTTTTAGTGATGGTTTTGTATTGTTAAGTAGTTCTCAACAAATTGACAGATGAAAAGTTTAGCCTCTTTTTTAAAACTGTTGCAAATTTAGCTTTTTAAGTAAAGCATCCAAGGGGAGGATAAAGAAGCAAGAGTGGATATATATTTAGAATTTAGGACACTTTATCGCATCCTTTGAAGAATTGTCCTTATTTACATATGCAATATAAGATAAGGCCACTTCAACACCACCTCTGCTTTGACTTGCAGTGGCGAGTTTTGAAACGGTTATATCGTAGCTGAATGAAAGTGAAAAAGGGTAATAGTCCATCTTAACAACCGGAATCACCGCATCTTTATACCTTATATACATTCCTCCGTGAATGGTATAAGTAGGTACATCCTCATCACCAATCTTACGAGAGTACATGCCACCTGCAATCAACTCCTGGTATGGCATCTGGCGGGTATAATCTCCATGGAAAGTTATATATGAATACGGATCAAGATTCAATTTCAATCCGCCTGATAGAACCCATTTCGGAAGGTGATTGATGTTGCGGTAGAATGAGTTTACGGGTTTGTTGAAATGATGGTATGCAAGACCGGCAAAAAATAAATGTTGTTCATCGGCACCCAGGGTTGAGCTGAAACTCATGCCAACACTGGCGTCCAGGTAGTTGTAGTTATTATCAAATGTTTCTCCATCCGGCAATGATCCGTTGTATTCGAAGCCATCGTATTGATTATTGGTAGTTACCTTAGACCTGTCAAGTCTCCTGCTAACAAGGCCGCCCATAAATCCAAGAGAAAGGTAGGTATTTCTGTTAGCGCTAAGTGATTTATGAAAATTCACTGCCGGGAGCAGGTGGTATGTTGTTAATGCAACAGTACCGGCCTTATCGTAAAGGACCTGTAACCCAACGCTCATAAAATCCTCTCCTTTCCCAACGGGAAATTTATAATCACCATTGAACGATCCGGTTTGGTAAGGAAAAGCAATACTGTTCCATTGGTTTCGGTAAACACCCTGTATCCTGATATCTCCCTCGTACAATCCTGCCAGTGCGGGGTTTCGCAACAAAGGAGCTTCGAAAAATTGTGAAAAATGCAGATCCTGGCTTCTTACTTTTGTGTTAAGAAGTAAGCATCCGGCTATCAGGATTATCAGCGTTATATGTAATGGTTTCTGTTGCACTGTGGTTTTTACGGGTACGGTTTATCTGACTAAAGTAATATCTCCTTTTAATGTAATGATTGTTTGATTCTCGCAAACAAGGTCCAGCGTATATACATATACGTCAGGTGGCAATTGGCTTCCCCTGAAAGTGCCATCCCAACCTTGTGATGGATCATTGGCATTGAAATTTGCTTTTGAATATACCATCTGCCCCCAGCGGGTAAATATCCTTAAACCTCGAATCGTATTTATGCCTCTTCCCCTTGGATAATATACATCATTCATTCCGTCTCCATTAGGTGAGAAAGTGTTTGGCATGAATATATTTTCATTGGTGCAAACAACAAATACGGTCATGGCGTCTGTTGCCGTACAACCACCGTTATTGGTCACACTCAGGGTATAGGTAGTTGTTATTTTGGGAGCAGCAATGGGGTTGGGGCAGGTTGTACAGCTGAGTCCGGAGGCTGGGCTCCATAACAATGCGAGTACATCTGTTGAATATTGTGCATTCAGCTGCAGGTCGGTAGTGCCCGCAGAGATAGTGATATCCGGGCCAACATTTACAGTTGGCAGAGAGAATACAGAAACTAAAACTGAATCAGTTGATGTAAAGCAACCTTTGAAGTCGCTGCCTGTAACTATATAAGTTGTAGTGGTTACAGGACGTGCGATCGGGGACGGAACATTAGGGTTATTCAGGCTGGTTGCTGGTGTCCATGAATATACCTGCGTGCCGCTTGCACGAAGTACTAAACTTTGTCCGATGCAAAGTGAATCATCGGGTGGTGCAACAACAGTAGAGGGTTGAATAACTGTGATTTTCGCAGAATCAATTCTTTCGCATCCAAAAGCAGTAGTACCCCTTACCAGGTAATTTGTAGTTACAGTAGGGCTGGCGATAGGATTTGGACAAGTCGTACAACTCAGATTATTCGCAGGAGGTAACCACAGATATGTATTAGCACCTGTGGCATTGAGTTGTACTGATTGACCCAAACAAATGGTTGAGTCTGGTGTTACCACTACTGTTGGTAAAGGGTTGATGGTTATAAGTTGGTTTGTGGTATCGGTACAGCCACTACTGTTGGTTGTTACAAGACGCACTGTAAATACACCAGGAGCCCGGTACAATTGTGCCGGTGGGTTTTGCAGCTGTGACAGTTGCCCATTAGCGAAATCCCATGACCATGTAAGTGAGGAAGTATCTGGGATCGTCTCAACGCCCTGGAAAGTGATTAAGCCTTCCTGGCATACAGCTAATGAACTGGCAACAATATCAGTAACCGGTGAATTTACAATTTTGATGTAATTGGGCACAGTAATGGATTCAAAACATCCAAACTCAGTTCCTACTGAAAGGGTTACAGTATAAAACCCGGGCACTGAATAGAAATGTGTTGGATTTTGCAACGTGGAATTTGTACCATCTCCAAAGTCCCATAGCCAACTGGTTAGCCGTCCATTGCTCTTCGTTGAATCGGTAAATTGAACAAATCCTTTATCGCATAATAACCTTGGTGAAGAAACAAATGCGGGGGTTATGCCAACAACTTTAACGGTGTCAACACCCATTAATGGAACTTTACATCCGTTGATATCCTGCAGTATGACCCTGGGTACATAATTGCCGACATTAGTATAAGTATGTGTAATGGAAGAGTCTTTGGTAATAACAAAGCCATCATCGAAGTCCCAGATTATACTATCAACATTTGTTGTGTTCAAAGAACGGAAGTTAACCGTTAATGAATCACAGCCACCAAGCGGATTATAGGCAATGATTGCGCTTGGACCGAGTATGGTAATTGTTTTTTCAAGTGTATCTGTACAACCCCCGGGGCTGGTTACAATCAGTCGAGTAATATAGGTACCCGCCAAATTGTACACTTTTCTTGGATTCAATAAATCGGAAGCTCCACCATCACCAAATTCCCATCTTATAGATTGGTTATATTTTCCTTTAAATGTAAACTGGACATCCAGTGGTGGACATGTACTTAGTGTATCTGAAAGTGTATAATCTGCAACGGGCAAATCAATGTTTACAAAATTTGTTTTTGTCAGTGAGTCTTCACAACCATACCTGTCCCTGATTTTTAATTTAATGGAATATTGCCCAACCTGTGTATACACATGTGCAGGGTTGTTAAAAGAGGAAATTGTTCCATCCCCAAAATCCCAATTGAAATTATTAATTGTCCCTCCGGTTTGGTTTATGAATTGAACTATTTTTCCGGGACAGGTTATTGAATCAGCGGATGTAAATGAGGCTGCAGGATTAGATATTATAACAAAATTATTAAAGGTAATACTGTCTGTACAACCAGCAGCATCAATTACTTTCAATTTGACGTTATATGAACCAGGAGTATTATATGAGTGTTGATATGGAGGTGTATTTATCGTTTGAATAACTCCATCCCCAAAATCCCAAATACGCGACAAAATAGCATTGACTCCATCTGTGCTGGAAGAATCAATGAAATTTACGTTCAGGCCTTTACATCCTGTTGGATTTACTGCGCCTAATCCAACTTTTGGGCCACCTGCATGAAGTACCTGGCTGGAAGAATCGGTGCAGCCATTTACATCAGTTATTCTGAGTTTAATATTATAATTCCCGGATTGAGAAAAAATATTTTGAACTGACCGTGATGCAGAATCTAAATTACCATCACCCAAATCCCATTCATATTTTATCAAATTAGAATCGATACTACCGATAGCTGAAAATATAACTCTTTGTCCTTTGCAAATTGGATTTGGATTTATGGCGAATGTTGGTGGCTCATCAACTATCCTGACCAATTGGGAATCGATAAATGTACAACTGCCATTTGTTGCAGTAAGGGTAACCAAATAATTTCCCAATCCCGGAAAAGTATGTAAGGGATTAGCAGCTGTAGAGGTAGTGCCATCACCAAAGTTCCAGGAAATGGTAGTCGCATTTAATGAACTGTCTTTAAACCTTACAAGAGTTTTATTTGAACAGTCGACGGTATAATTAAACCTTGCCACAGCTCCATAAACCTGGACATAATCATTTTTGGTTGTTGTAACCCCGCATCCATTATTGAATACTGTCAATGAAACATTAAACCGGCCTGTATCAGCATAATTATGTATCGGGTTTCTGATATTTGCGCTACCCCCGTCTCCAAACTCCCAACGCCAGCCTGAAATAAAAATCGGATTAGGTGATAAGTCCACAAAACTCACGGGTTGTCCGGCACACCCGATAAGAGGAGCTCCGGAAAACTCGGCCCCACCTGCAGGTGGTGTTCCTACTTTAATTCCATTGATAAAAGAAATCGTATCCTGGCATCCACCATTGGTAATAATCCGGAGTCTGACAGTATAGGTTCCAACAGCATTATATTGGTGACTTGGGTTGGCGGAATTACTGGTTCCTCCATCACCAAAATCCCAAGAATATGATTGTACGCCGTCAGGTGCATAAACAGATACCACAGGTGTAATTGTAAATGGCACACATCCACTGTCCGGTAAATTATTGACACTGATTTTAGGTGGAGATATTCTGACAAAATTTGTTATGGGCAATGAATTTGAACAACCGAAATTATTGTTTACAGCTAGCCTAACTGTGAAACTTCCTGTATCTGTATAAGTATGTGTTGTATTTTGTCCAGACCCGGTGGTGCCATCACCAAAGTCCCAAAACCAGGTTGTTGATCCCGGGGAAATGCCAGAAAAATTAACTGTATGTGGGGCCCGACAACTGAGTGCATTAGGGCTCGTGAAAGTTACCGGTACTGCTGATTGAACAAATATTGGTTTTGAAAAAGAATCAACACAACTGCCAAACTTATTGACCATTTTTACAATGAATAATCCCGACGTATTATAAGCTTTAACCGGGTTTAATACCATGGAAGTTGTTCCATCCCCAAAATTCCAGAAACTACTGTCAGGGTCCGGATTAGAGGTGTTTTGAAAACTGATTGTCTGGCCAAGGCAGACAGTATCCGGTGCAATAAAAGTTGAAGATACAGTCACAGAAGGTATTACCACTGGTTTTCTGATAGTATCAAAACAGCCCGAACTGCTGGTTGCAATTAGCGTTATGGTATAATTCCCAGGAGTATTATAAGTTGCAATAGGATTTACAGCATTGGATCCCGGACCTCCATTCCCAAAATTCCAGTCATAACTAAGAGTGCCTGGTCCTGTTGTAAGGTTTTGCAATGGTATAGTAACCGGAGGTTTGCATCCTGCCGGAAATGGAGAAAAGAAATCTGCAGTTACACCTGGTGTTACTGTAATATATTGAGGTCGGGTGAAAGTTGATACACAACCATTGCTTTGGGTTACCGTCAGGTTTACCGTGAAATTACCTGAAAGGGTATAAACATGTAATGGGTTTTGTACATTACTATTAGTTCCATCACCAAAATCCCAGTACCAGCTGCTAATGCTTCCACTGTTTGATGGAATAGTCTGGTCAGTAAATTGAACCCTGTGATTGAAACAACCTACTGTGTCATCTGCTACAAAATTTACCTGGGGAGGTCCCAGGATGGTAATAAAGTTTGTCTTGGTTATGGAGTCCGCACCCACAGCATTTCTGATTACCAGCTTTACTGTGTAGGTTCCGGGAGTAAAATACGTTGCTGTGGGGTTTTGAATGGTTACAGCGCCACTGCCATTTCCCAGGTCCCATTCCCATGAAGTTGGCCCACCTGTTGATTGATCAAAAAAGCGAATTACAGCAGGTGCACATTGGGTTTGTTGATCTGATGTGAAATTGGCTGTCAACTGTGATTGTGCGGAAAAGAAAAAGCATAGGGCACACAAAAATGTTCCAATGTATTTCATTGGTTTTCGGTTAAAGTCCGCCTTATTTTTTTTCACCCTGTTTAAAAACATGTATTGCCCGTCGTAATCTGAATCAATTAGTAAGAAAAATTTCCTTCTCTGTTTGGTTTATCATCAAGGATGAATTTTTGCACCGTAGATATCATTTTTGGTGAAGTATGACATCTTTAAATGCAATGCTTACATACCACAGTATGCATTTACTTTTTAACAAGTTTTAAATACGCAGTTCTACTTACATTGGCAGGTATTGCTTCAACCAGGCTCAATGTATTATTGGTTATTTTCCAGGTATCATTTAATCTTAGTATAGCATTGCTTCCAACAGGAAAATTCGCATAAATAGTCAGCGAATTAGCATTGCCGACCCAAGAGCCCGTTGTAATCACAGAACCATTGATTGCCTGAACAGTGCCATTTTCAAAAAACTGAAATTCATAATTGGTGAATTCATTTGATACATCAGTCGTATTTTCTGAAAAATTCTGTACCAGCCACCGGCCATTTGTCATTACCTGGATAACCAGGTCTTTTTGTATTTCTTCTTTTTTCTTTGCACAATGAGCTATGCTGATTGAAATCAAAAGCAGCATTAATACAAACTTGGAGGAATATAGGTTTTTCATCCTTCTGTGTTTTGGGGTTGATAATGGATCCGAAATTTGTTCTCAAGGTACCAGATAAACTCGCTCATTTGAAACGGCTTGCCGGTACTTATATTGCACAGTTCCAAGCTATTAAAATATTTTCCATGGATAAATACCTGGTTTTTCAGCCACTGATGCGGCCCGGTAAAATTTCCTGCGCTGATTTCGGCTTGCCAATCGGGCTTGAGTAGGGTAAATTGATTAAAAAGCTGAGCCGCATACTGGCTTCCCATACTATATGTGGGAAAATAACCAAGGCTGCCATGTGCCCAGTGTACATCCTGCAGGCATCCCTGTTTATCGTCCGGAACAACCAGCCCAAGGTGCTTTTGATAAGATTCAGCCCAGAAATGAGGTATGTCTTTGGTTTTCAGTTCATTATTCAGCAGCATTTTCTCCAATTCATATCTAATGGCTACGTGAAAATGATAAGTTATCTCATCCGCTTCAGTTCTTATCAGTGAAGGTTGAACCCAATTTATAGACGTAAACAGCATTTCTTCATCCCATCCATAAAGTTCTTCCGGAAATAACTTTTTCAAATGGGGGAATAAAAAAGCACAGAAAGCACTGCTCCGACCAATTCCGTTTTCCCAAAACCTGCTTTGTGACTCATGGATACTGTAAGAGCATGCTTCACCTAAAGGAAGCCCATATTCTTCAACCGGCAGACCCTGTTCGTATAAAGCATGGCCTCCTTCATGTATACAGGTCCAGATCATTTGAGCAGGGTCTGTTACACTGATCCTGGTGGTGACCCTCACATCCTGAGGGTGAAAACTGATTGTAAACGGGTGTTCCGATCTGTCTTGTCTGCCCGCTTCAAAGTCAAATCCCATTTTCTCCAGGATCATCTTACCCAACTCCCATTGTTTATGCTCATCAAAATGACCAGTAAATATGGGTTGTGAACCTTTTTGGTCTTTTTGAATGGCCTCCTGCAAATTTTTGAGAACCGGCAATAAATATGAAAAATTCCGATCTAGTAATTCAACAGTTACACCTTTATCATATTCATTCAGATGTGCATCATAAGGATCTGCCTCAAAACCCAGTATATGTGATTCTTCTCTTTTTAATTTAAATAGCAGATCCAGTTCCGGTTCCCAAATGCGGAAATTATTTTGTTTTCTTGCTTCCAGCCAGGCATGAAAAGTCCTATTAACCTGTTCACTCAGTTTTCTAACAAATGCAGGCTTGTATTTTTTATTTTTTTCGAAATCTTCCAGGCTGAGATCAACATTTCTTTTTTGCTGGTGGGTTAAATCATCAGAAGCAGAAAGTTGCCTGAGTAAATCGCCAAACCAATCCTGTGAAAATAATTCGTGGGATGTTTCTGCAAGGGTTGCAATTTGTCGACCTCTTGCATCGGCGCCTTTGGGAGGTAAGTTTGTCTCCTGGTCCCATTGCAGGACCGCATTGGAAAACCGGATGTCAGCAATTTTCTGCATATGTAGCAAGTATTGCTGATAACTATTATTTGGTGGTGTTTTATTTATTGTTTTCATTAGCTACAAGTGCAAATATAAACAGTCATATCTGTTTTAAACACCCAATAAATATATGTGGGGAAAAAACAGCTTTTTGATGCGTTTTTCCTTTTTATAAATTTTTATACACATAAAAAAGATGTGTAAAAGAGTGGTTTTTTGTAGGAAATCGGGACCTAATAAAAAATATTTTTAGCAACCTTTTTACTTCACCAGGTAGGTTTCCCAGCCGTCGTAATGACCCTCAAATTGCTTTGCCCTTTCCCAAAGCGGAATCAGGACCCTATCTATAAAAGAATAATCCGGGACATCATCTTTAAACAAATGAAGCATATATGGTAAAGCAGTTTTTTCTGTTGCTTCCGGCATTTCATCTATGGAAAAGCTTTCAATTCCCGGAGATCTTAAAAAATCTTCCCGTTTTGATTTTGTTTTAAAATAAAAGAAATGTTCAATTCGCCTTGATTCTTTCAATGCATCTCCCTTACTTTTTAAAATGTCCACTAATCTCCGGTTTTGAATTTTTTCCATTTCAACTGGCGGAGGGTAGAGTACCGTAAAATAATTTGTCCATTTCTTGTCTTCTTTCGCCTGTGTCAGCCATTGGTATTCTGTAAAACCAGCCAGGGCAGATCTTACTGCAAAAACATATTCAAGTGTATCCAGGGCATAAAAGTAAAACTCGCGTAATCCACGTTGGGTATATCTTCCGGTATATACTGCCCCGGTTTTGCTGCTCAATTGCTCAACCAGTTTGTTCTCCATTTCGTCGAGTCTGGCTGATTCGGTTTTCCCCGGTAAACCATTTGTCTCGGGTTGAAGGATTTTGGTGCGAATGATCACTACAAATGGCCTCTCTTTTTGTGGGGCAACTGTAGCAAGGCCCAGGTCTACAATAATTGAAACCGGTTTATTATTAACTTCCATCAGGTAGGCGTCCCAATCGCTGATGTTTTTTTGGGCAAACGATAGAAAAGAACTTAACAAGAAAAAAATTATGTATAAATATCTCATTTGTAAAAAACCTTCAATTTCGGATTTCTCAAAGTAATTTCAATTTCAGCAAAACCCAACCGTAATATGCAGATTAGCCATATTATTAACTTTTTGGAAACAATTGCTCCGCCTTCACTGCAGGAATCATACGATAATGCAGGATTAATTACCGGTATGCCAGAATGGGAATGTACCGGCGCGATTATTAGTCTGGATATTACCGAAGACGTAATAGAAGAGGCTATACAAAATAATTGCAACCTGTTGATTGCGCACCATCCAATTGTTTTTAAAGGGTTGAAACGGATCAATGGCAAAGATTATGTAAGCCGGAACATCATCCAGGCTATTAAAAAAGACCTGGCCATTTATGCAATACATACAAATCTTGATAATGTGATTGAAGGGGTAAATGGCAAGATCGCAAAAATGATCGGATTGTCTGACTGCCAGGTACTTATGCCACAAGTCGGGAGGTTAAAAAAACTCATTTGCTTTGTTCCTGAAGCACAACTATCTACAGTCCGGGAGTCCATTTTTGCTGCCGGAGCCGGGCAGATCGGGCGATACGCTGGTTGTAGTTTCAGTGTTTCCGGAACAGGCAGTTTTACGGCAGGTGAAGGAACAAATCCTTATGTTGGTTCAATTGGCCAGCAACATTTTGAAAAGGAGGCCCGGTTGGAAGTGGTTTTTCCGGCCCATATCCAGGGCAAAGTTGTTTCCGCGATGATCAAAGCCCATCCATATGAAGACGTTGCTTATGACATTTATACAATGGATAACGATCATCCGGAATACGGGTCAGGCCTGACTGGACTTTTAGCCAAGCCCATGGAAGAAAATGCTTTTTTAGGCCTGCTTAAGGAAACCTTTCAAATTCCGGTAATCCGGCACAGCGGGTTAAGGGATAAGCCCATACAACGGGTTTCACTCTGTGGAGGGGCTGGTAGTTTCCTGATTTCCAATGCAATAGCTAATAAATCGGATATTTTCCTGACAGCCGATCTCAAGTATCATGATTTTTTTGAGGCAGATGACAGGATAGTTCTGGCGGATATTGGTCATTTTGAAAGTGAGCAATTTACCACCGACTTAGTTTATGGACTATTGAAAGAAAAATTTCCTACCTTTGCCGTCCTTAAAACCGGTGTAAATACCAATCCCATCAACTACTTTTTTTAATTCATTATGGCTAACGTAAAAGAATATTCAGTGGAGGAAAAACTTTCTGCTCTTTTGAACCTTCAAAAGATAGAAAGCAAGCTTGATGAAATCCAGATCCTCAAAGGTGAATTACCCATTGAGGTAAGCGACCTTGAAGATGAAATCCAGGGATTGCATGCCCGTGAAACAAGGATTGAGGAAGAAGTGAACGGCATCAATGAATTCATTGAGCAGAAAAAAAATATCATTAAAGATTCAGGTGAGCTTATCAAGAAATATGAGAAGCAAAGTGAGAATGTAAAGAACAACCGTGAGTTTGAAGCAATTAATAAAGAGATCGAAATGCAAACGCTGGAGATGAAACTGGCGGAGAAGCATATTAAAGATGCCTCTGAAGAAATTTCTGATAAGGCCCGGCTCCTGGAAAGTGCAAAAAAGAATATCGCCACCAAAGAGGGAAACCTGAAGCACAAGAAAGGTGAACTGGAAAAAATCATCAGTGAAACGGAAAAGGAAGAAAATGAGTTTCGTAAACTTTCTGCTGAAGCCCGTGAAAAAGTTGACCCGCGCTTATTGACATCCTTTGAAAGGATACGTAAGAACTATCGTAATGGTCTGGCAGTGGTATCCATTGTCCGGGATGCCTGCGGAGGTTGTTTCAATGCCATTCCGCCACAGCGCCAGAGTGAGATCCGCCAGCGTAAAAAAATCCTGGTTTGCGAAAACTGCGGAAGGATACTTGTAGACGATGATCTTGATGCACAGGTTAATCTTTAATCATCATATTTTCTATAGAAAAAGGCGCTGAATTGGCGCCTTTTTCATTTTCCACATCTTTGTAAAACAATCATCATTCCGCTTAACTTTATGGTATGCTGAGTACTTTGTTCATACAGAATTATGCCATAATCGCTGAATTGGAAATTCAATTTTCCGATGATCTGAATATCATTACCGGAGAAACAGGAGCAGGTAAAAGTATCCTCGTTGGTGCGCTGGGGCTTGTGCTGGGAGACCGTGCAGACAGTAGCGTGTTAAGGGATGAATCCAGGAAAGCCATTGTGGAGGCAACGTTTAAGGACCTGAACACAACTGTGATCAATGCATTGCTTCATAACTGGGATATTGATACAGCAGATGAACTGGTATTAAGAAGAGAGCTAAGTGCTAATGGAAAGTCAAGGGCTTTTATAAATGACACTCCGGTAAATCTTTCACAATTGC
>JAHEEX010000066.1 GCA_024640465.1 Sphingobacteriales bacterium
TGAGCTATTTTGGTTCAATGAGCCTGGATGGTAACCTCGACTGGCTGGATAGTTATATTGAAAAGATGATGAAAGATGAACAACAGGTGGACAGTACTTATCGCAGGGTCATCACAGAAAAGATATTCAATTGGGCCGAAACACAGGTTATACCGGAAGAAAAAGCTATCAGTGTGGATGATTTCACGAAGCTGATGAAAGAACATGAGCACCAGCACTAGAAGAAATAGAAAGTTGAAAATCGGAAGTCAAAAGTAAAAGACAAAAATACATTTAACCGCAAAGGAATTCTTTGCGGTTTTTTATTGCCATTTGTGGCATTTTGTCCGGTTTTTAGATTTGCATGGTATTTGGTTCTTCAAATACTTTAAATTGCCAAATATTCTGAAATACATCATTTATGAACCTTGGAAAAGAATTTGAAAAATTCGCGGTAAAAGACAGAGGAATCTCCAGCAATACCCTTCATGGTTATACCAACCACATGGTAACCAACCTCACCCCTAATATTATTGAGGAAAGACCCATGAACGTGGCTGTTATGGATGTTTACAGCAGGCTGATGATGGACAGGATCATTTTCCTGGGCTATCCAATCAGCGATGAAGTTGCCAATATCATAACAGCTCAATTGCTCTTTCTGGACAGTACAGACAGGACCAGGGATATCCAAATGTACATAAACAGCCCTGGTGGCTCTGTTTATTCAGGCATGGGTGTATACGATACCATGCAGTATGTTACACCTGATGTGTCAACCATTTGCATTGGTGTAGCTGCCAGTATGGCTGCGGTATTGATGTGCGCCGGCGCTCATGGCAAAAGAACTGCGCTTAAACATTCCCGTATCATGATGCACCAGCCAAGTGCGGGTGCAGGCGGCCAGGCCAGTGATATAGAGATAACCGTTAGCCAGGTTAAAAAACTTAAACACGAGCTGTATGAAGTGGTGGCACACCACAGCGGACAGAAGGTGGAAAAAATCGCCGCTGATTTCGACCGCGATTTCTGGATGACAGCTACCGAAGCAAAAGAATACGGACTGGTAGATGAAGTGCTGGTGATGAATCCCCGTAAAATGAAATAAGCCTTTACCGGCCAATGACATTGCAATAATTCCATTCTAAAAGCTAAGCCCATTTCAAAGAAATATAATTTTATGTTACAGCAGAAATATCAAAAACCTTTTATTCAAAACGAGGAAGAAGAAGAACCGGCAATGCCCGAAAATCCAATGGAACGGTTTGTTTCAGCCGCTCAGTTTGATAAGAAGTTCATCGAACAGCGTAAAGTTTTTTTATGGGGCCCTGTTGACGACAGGAGTGCCAAGGATATCACTTCCCGTCTGTTGTTCCTTGATGCCAAGGACCCGGGAAAAGAAATCACTTTTTATATCAATAGCCCTGGTGGTGTGGTAACCAGTGGGATGGTCATTTATGATACCATGCAAATGATTGAATCCCCGGTGTCTACTGTTTGTATGGGAATGGCTGCCTCTATGGGGTCAATCCTGCTTAGTGGCGGTAAAAAAGGCAGGAGATTCATTTTCCCGCATGGGGAAGTAATGATCCATCAGCCAAGCGGTGGCGGACAAGGCACTTCTGCCGATCTGGAGATCATGGCCGAACAGATCCGGAAAATCAAGGAATTAGGCGCAAAGATCATTGCTGATAATTGTGGCCAAACCTTTGAGAAGGTAATGAAAGACTTCGACCGGGATTATTGGATGAATGGAGAGGAATCTGTAAAATATGGCATCGTAGATGCCGTAATCAACAAAATATAAAGCTTTCTAAAGCAGCATTTTAATCAACGCCATTGCCTGTTAAGTACCGTAAATTCTGCGAAGTAACGGTAAAACACTACAGGCAATGGCCTTTTTTTGGTACATTTGTCTGCTTCAAATGGTTATTTTATGGCTAAGTCAACCCTGCATTGTTCATTTTGTGGAAGAAGTCGCGATGAAGTTAAAATCCTCATTGCCGGCCAGGAAGGGCATATTTGTGAAAACTGTGTAGATCACGCCCGAGAGATCATTGAGCAGGAACTGAATATTAAGACCGACAGTCATTCCAACTTCAAACTAACGGTTAAAAAACCCATAGAGATCAAAAAATTCCTGGATGAATATGTGATCGGTCAGGACGATGCTAAAAAAGTAATGGCGGTTGCCGTATACAACCACTACAAACGCCTGCAGCAGAAACAGGTTGAAGGTGAAGTGGAAATTGAAAAAAGCAATATCATCATGGTGGGTGAAACCGGAACCGGTAAAACCCTGCTGGCAAAAACCATCGCCCGTTTATTAAATGTTCCCTTTGCCATTGTTGATGCTACTGTTTTTACGGAAGCGGGTTATGTTGGAGAGGATGTTGAAAGCATTTTAACCAGGCTCCTGCAGATTTGTAATTATGATGTTACTGCCGCAGAGAAAGGCATTGTATATATAGATGAAATTGATAAAATCGCCCGTAAAGGCGATAATCCTTCCATCACAAGGGATGTTAGCGGAGAAGGTGTACAGCAGGGTTTGCTGAAACTGCTGGAAGGAACTGAGGTTTTAGTTCCACCACAAGGCGGGCGAAAACATCCGGAACAAAAACTGATCAAAATCAATACGCAGAATATCCTGTTCATTTGTGGCGGAGCTTTTGATAGTATAGACAAGATCATCGCCAGAAGAGTTAATACCAATTCGATCGGCTTCAATGTTAACAAAGAAGAGCAGGAACACATGAAAAAGAACCTGCTGCAATATGTAAATGCGCAGGATCTGAAAGGATTTGGTTTGATACCGGAATTGCTGGGACGTTTACCGGTTGTTACGTATCTGAATCCTCTTGATGCCGTTACATTAAGAGCGATACTCACAGAACCTAAAAATTCTTTGATCCGCCAATATCAAAAACTGTTTGACCTGGAAGGCATTGAATTGATCATTGATGATAATGTGCTCGATTTCATGGTGGAAAAAGCCATGGAATATAAGCTGGGAGCACGCGGCCTTCGTTCAATTTGTGAGAATATCCTCACAGATGCCATGTTTGAACTCCCTTCATCCAATGAAAAGAAGTTTCACCTTACACTCGAATACGCACTCCACAAATTTGACAAATCCAAGATGAGCCTGCTAAAAGTAGCCTGATCCCTGATTACAACTCAAGAACAAATCCTCTGTCCGCAGTTTTGAATAAAATAATTTCTTGAACCCTATTGTTATGCAGGAACTAATAAATAAACTTATGTTACAGGCAGGGCTAACCGAAACCCAGGCCTTCGCCGCCATCAATATCATCAAGGATTATGCAAAGCAGAAATTTCCCATTTTTGCCGGGGCAATTGATAAGCTTTTTGATAAATACAGTCCCAAAGAGGAAGAAGACTTCCTTGGCTGATCTTCGTTTCTTTGCGGTTAAATCTTATTTTAATACCTCACGGGCGATAACAATTTTTTGAATCTCGGATGTTCCTTCACCAATGGTGCACAATTTACTATCGCGGTAATATTTTTCAACCGGAAAATCTTTTGTATACCCATAACCACCAAAGATCTGTACAGCATCGTTTGAAACTTTGACCGCCACTTCACTGGAATAATATTTGGCCATGGCCGCTTCCCGGGTCATTGGCAGTCCGGCCATTTTTTTATCGGCAGCCTGCAAGGTCAGCAATTCAGCAGCTTCTATTTCGGTGGCCATGTCAGCCAGTTTAAATGAGATACCCTGAAAATGAGCAATTGGCTGATCAAACTGCTGTCTTTCTTTTGCATATTGGATCGATGCTTCATAAGCACCACGTGCAATGCCAATTCCAAGCGCAGCAATAGAAATTCTTCCGCCATCCAGTATTTTAAGCGACTGCCTGAACCCATCACCTACTTCCCCCATTCTGTTTGTATCCGGAATTCTACAGTTGTCAAAAATCATTTCAGCAGTTTCACTGGCACGCATACCCAGTTTATTTTCCTTCTTCCCCCCGCTGAAACCAGGCGTACCCTTTTCAATGATAAAAGCCGTACTATTCCCACTTGACCTTGGTTCGCCTGTACGGGCTATCACAACCGCAACATCACAGCTCTTGCCATGAGTAATCCAGCATTTAGTGCCATTAAGAACCCAATGATCTCCGTCTTTTACCGCTGTTGTTCGCATATTTCCCGCATCACTCCCCGTGTTTGCTTCTGTTAAACCCCATGCGCCAAGCCATTCTGCCGAAGCAAGTTTAGGAAGATATTTTTCCTTTTGTGCATCATTTCCAAATTGCAATATATGACCGGTGCATAAAGAATTATGCGCGGCTAAACTCAATCCAATTGAACCACAAACCTTGGCCACTTCTTCAATTATGGCGATGTATTCAAAATATCCCAAACCTGCCCCGCCATATTTCTCCGGCACCAGAACCCCCATCATCCCCAATTTACCCATCTCTTTAAAAACAGATAAAGGAAATGTCTGAGACTCATCCCATTCCATAACAAAAGGCTTGATATGTTGACGTGCAAAATCCCTTGCAGTTGCAGCCACCTGGGCAGTCAGCTCATTCTGTTGAAATTCCATAATACATATTTTCTTAGCACTGCAAGATAACAAATAAAACCCTTAGATACTAACAACTGTTAGTACACTGAGAGATAGGGCTCAAGCCGGGCAAATAATTCCGGTGTCATTAAGG
Organism: Sphingobacteriales bacterium; assembly: GCA_024640465.1. Taxonomy (GTDB): domain Bacteria; phylum Bacteroidota; class Bacteroidia; order Chitinophagales; family Chitinophagaceae; genus Pollutibacter. The sequence goes on from JAHEEX010000066.1 coordinate 4,675, forward strand.
CAAGCTTTTTTATATCGTTTTTTTGTTTAAAAAGCCCATGCTGATTTCGATATGCAATGATCAACCTGGCCAGCTGATAAGAGAGATATGGATGCGCCTGCAATTCTTCCTGGCTGGCATGGTTAATATCAAGAGGCGCGGGCAAAACAATATTATCTGCTTCGAGATATGGTTTTATTTTTTGGAAAGTTGAATCGGGTAATCCATATGTTTCACCAACTTGCCGGATGGAATAAAATCCACCTAATTTTGTCCTGAATAAAATGATCCTCGCCGCCAGTTTTGGACCAATGCCTGGTAATGCCTCCCATTGAGATGAATCCGCATGATTAATGAATACGCGTTGAATTTCTTTTGGCTTTCTGAAATATTGCTGATTATCCGGAAATTTCCCTGCATCATTCTTATTCCTGGCTCTTTCGGAGTCATAGATTCTTACATATGGATGTAATGATTTGTAAGCCTCTTCAGGGAAGCCATAAATTTTTTTTAAGTCTTCGGGTTTTCTAATCCTTCCTCCGCGGGAAAGATATTTCTGCAGGGTTGCAATTGTTTTTTCCTGCAGTCCAAGTTCCTTCCAGTCTGAATCAGTTGCAGTATTAGGATCAAAAAAAAATAAAGATTTGGGTGAAAAACGGGAGACTTGATTCAGAGAAATACTTACGGGTCGTTTATCAGACCACCCCCTATTAAAGCTCTTGTTTGGGTAGCCTCCGTTTTTTTTCTCCCTTTCAAATAATGTATCACGGGCTTGTTCTATAATAGACAGTTCGTCAACCGAGATTGTACTCACAGGGGATGAAAAAAACCAGGGAATCACCCACATCGCGGTGATGATCAACAGCAATAGATATATCCCCCTTCTTTCTTTCCTGTTGAAGAGGAAAAAAGGTAAAATCTTTTTTCGCCACATATCATGAAATCAATTCATGAAGTTACCATACAGGGTGCCTGGTTCCCGGTTTAAAACAACATTACGAAAGGGTATTTTCAACGGATATGGTCAGACCGTCAAACGCAAGTTCTATTCCTTCAGGCAGTTCGTTATTTATGGTTTCATGCAAACCTAACTGGTGACTGATATGCGTAAAATAAGCTTTGGGTACACCCAGTTCTTTAACCAGGTCAACTGCTTCCTGAAGATTAAAGTGAGAGATATGTTTTTCTTTTCTCAGTGCATTCAGCACTAAAACGGAAGAACCGCGGATCTTTTCCTTTTCTGCATCTTCGATACTGTTTGCATCCGTGATATAGGTGAAATTTCCAATACGAAAACCAAGAACAGGCATTTTCATATGCCATACTTCAACAGGCAAAACAGGGATATCCCCAATCATAAATGGATTGTTGTCTATCACATGCATATTCAGTTCGGGGACCCCGGGATATTTTGTATCGGAAAAAGCATAATAAAAATCCCTGCGCAGTGCTTCTTCTGTAAGGTAATTGGCATAGAGGTCCATTGGTGCCTGCGAAAAGAAATTAAATGCGCGAATATCATCAAGGCCTGCAATATGATCTTTATGAGGATGGGTAAACAAAACCGCATCAAGGTGCCGGATATTCAGTCGAAGCATCTGATACCGGAAATCAGGTGTTGTATCAATAACAAAACGTGTATCAGCAGACTCAATCATAACGCTGCTGCGTAACCGATTATCACGCGGGTCACCGGAAAGGCAAACCGGGCAATCACAGGCAATCATAGGTACACCGCTGCTTGTACCCGTACCTAAAAATGTGATGCGTATGGACGACAATTTTACAGAATGAGTTTATTTAATTCGCCGTAAAAAGGAAAAGAAAGCATGAAATTAGGATAAAATTATATGGTTTCCGCTTATACAGGATCAGGCATCCTTATCTTCCGCAGCCAATTTTCCCATTATTTCTTCATAGAGTTTCCTGCTTTCCGGGGTGAGGCTTTCTGGTACAATATTCAAAGAAGGTATCAAATCAATAAGTGTATTTATACGGCCCTCCGTTTGCAGAAATTTATTTAGCACCACCACTTTTTTCGATTCAAGGATACAATATCCGCTTTGAAAGGTCCCCCTCTCGAACCGGATCATATAACCAGATTCTTCAATGATCTTTTCAATCTTTTCCTGGGTAGCGGCATTAAAGCGGATAGCCATGATACATATTTTTACAAATTTACAAAAACTGATTCTCGTTACGGTCTCTTTTGGCGAAACTTGTCTACATTCAAACCCAGGATTGTGTATAATATTACTTTATGACAGACCCAATACCAACTTACGATGCATTGATCATTGGAGCAGGATATGCGGGACTTACCGCAGCGCATAAACTTCTCCAGGCCGGAAAGAAAATTCTAGTACTCGAAGCCCGCGACAGGGTTGGAGGTCGGGTATATACAAAGCATTTTGCTGATGGTACCTATATTGACCTCGGCGGACAATGGGCCGGCCCCTCCCAGGAAAAATTATACCAGCTTGCCCGGGAAACCGGGGTATCCACCTTCCCAACTTATGATGAAGGGAAAAGCCAGCTTTATTTTAAAGGCCGGCTAAAACAATACAAAGGCCTGATCCCGCCTTTGCCTATTCCGGCATTACTGAGCCTGAATAATGCACTTAAAAAAATGAACCGGCTTTCGGGCACAATAGATCCGGCATCCCCCTGGACCCATCCAAAAGCGAGTGAATGGGATAGCATTACGCTGGGAGGATGGATGCAGAGCCAAATGAAAAATGAAAAAGCCAGGAAACTTTTCCAGATTGCGGCTGAAGCCATTTTTGCCGTAAATCCCGCTGAAATCTCATTGTTATTTGCACTTTACTATACCAGGTCCGGACGTGATTTTGATACACTCATGAATATCCGCAATGGCGCGCAGCAAGACAGGTTCCTGGGCGGCGCCGATCTGCCGGCAAGAAGGCTGGCTGAAAAATTAACCGGGCATATCATGTTTAATGCCCCGGTAATTTCCATAAAACAGGAATCGGATAAAGTGGAATGTCTTGGCGAAGGTTTCCATTTCCATGCAAAAAAAGTTATTGTGGCCATACCACCGGTACTCGCCCAAAAGATTTCTTATACCCCCTCCCTTCCGCCAAATAAAATACAATTGTTCCAGAGAATTCCCATGGGCTCTGTTTGGAAATGCTATGCCATCTATGACAAACCTTTCTGGAGAAACAAAGGATTAAACGGGCTGGTTGCTTCCGACTTCGGCTATACGTCGCTGGTATTTGACAATTCGCCTTCAGACGGCAGCAAGGGGATACTGATGGGGTTTGTGCTGGCCGATAAAGCGAGGGATTTCACCTTGATGAATGAACACCAACGGCGGACATCAATCCTGGAATCATTTACAAAATATTTCGGGCCGGAAGCAGCAGAACCTGCAATGTATACAGATCAAAGCTGGGCAGAAGAAACATGGAGCGGAGGATGTTATACCGGGATCATGGGTCCGCATACACTAAGCACAATGGGCAGGTACCTAAGGATTCATACAGGAAATATCCATTGGGCAGGCACTGAAACATCCGAGGAATGGAATGGTTATATAGAAGGTGCCATCCGTTCTGGAGAAAGGGCCGCAACAGAAATACTTGATGCGTTACATTGAGGGATAATTTTGAAAAAAATACAGGTGGTTCCTACCTATCTTCGCGCACTTTAATCTGTCAAAACCATGCATAAAGGGTTCAGGTTTTTTTCGATAATACTGGCTGTTGTACTGGCTATTTATTTTACCTGGGCGGGAGCCGGGAGAAACAGGCCGGCTTTGGACATAAGGCTGGAGATCGACAGCAGTTATTCTATCAATCAGGATGCAGGAAAAGGAAATGTTGTTGGTATCAATCCATTTATGATTCCCATCGACTATGCTTCGGAGCAGCATTTCTATGCAAAACTGGATGGCTACCTGCAAGCTGCAAAGATGGAAGGATGGTTGTCTGCTAAAACAGTGGTTGTTTTCCCGGAATATATCGGTACATGGCTGGTTGTGGAAGGAGAAAAAAATAGCATATATAAATCTGCAACCATTAATAAAGCGCTTACCACATTAGTGAGCTCTAATTTCTTTTCCTATATGCGCGCCTGGTTCACCTCTCCTGATGAGGTAAAAGATAAAATAAAATACAGTGTCTTTGCCAGTAAAGGAGAAACCATTGCAAGGATTTATCGTAAGGTTTTCAGTGAACTGGCTAAAAAATACCAGCTAACCATTATCGGAGGTTCTGTTTTACTTCCCAATCCATACATTTCTGAAGACCGTATCAGGGTTAAAAAGGGGCAGCTGTATAATGTTACCGCTATCTTTAATCCGGATGGCAGCATGCAACCGCAATTGGTAAAAAAATCATTTCCCATTCAGGATGAACAGCCATTTGTTGCACAAAGCCCGGTTTCAGATATTCCTGTATATAACCTGCCATTAGGTAAAACAGCGGTATTGATATGCGCAGATTCATGGTTCCCCGCAGCATTTAAATCATTGGAAGGAAAAGAACCATTACTTATTGCCGTTCCTTCATTCACCCAACAGGATGATGCGATGAATGCCTTATGGAATGGCTATAGCGGATTTCCCATGCCCGCAGATGTTGACAGTACCGACATCGGTAAAATTACATTGAGGGATGCCTGGATGAAATACACGCTACCATCCCGGATCAAATCCACAACTGCCAGCTATGGCATGAATGTGACACTTCGGGGTAAACTCTGGGACCTGGGTAGTGATGGAGAATTTATTGCCGTTTCAAAGGATAGTATTTATGTGGGACATCCCGGCAAAGGTGCCAGTATGGTTAATATGTATCTTAACGAGAAGTAATTAACCGCCATGAAACTAAGGCGCAATGTTCTCCCAAGACTGGCGACTGGAGACTCCTCACTTACTGCTTAACCTAATCACCGGAACAATCATCTCTTCCATAGAAATCCCCCCATGCTGAAATGTGTTTTTGTAATAATTCACATAGTAATTGTAATTATTGGGGTAACATAAGAACCCATCTTCCTTGGCAAATATGAAGGATGAATTTACGGATGGAACTGGCAATCCCGCCTGTTTAGGATCTTTGAATGCAAGCACATCTTTAGGGTCATAGTTAAGGTTACGCCCATGTTTGTATCGCAGGTTTGCTGTTGTTTGTTTATCACCCACAACCTTATAAGGCGTTTTTACACGCACACTGCCATGATCAGTAGAAATGATGATATTGATTTTTTTATCGGCAATTTTCTTCAGCGCCTGATAGAGCGGAGAGTGAATAAACCAACTGGTTGTAAGGCTGCGGTAGCTGATTTCATCACTGGCCAGTTCCTTGAGTACTTCCATCTCGGTTCGGGCATGGCTCAGCATATCTACAAAATTATACACAACAATGCTGAGGTCGTGGTTAAGGAGATTATGCGCCTGCTCAACAAGTTTATGCGCATCCTGGTTATTGACGATTTTTTGATAAGAAAACCGAATGTCCTCACGCTTCAATCTTTTTAATTGAGCCCTGAAAAATTCTTCTTCAAATAAATTCTTTCCCCCTTCCTCTTCGTCATTTTTCCATTGCGTTGGAAACTGCTTTTCAATATCCACAGGCAGTAAACCGGCAAAAATGGCATTCCTGCAATATTGAGTAGCCGTTGGCAGAATGCTGTAAAAAGTTTCTTCTTCCTGCAACCGGAATGTTTCAGAAAAAACAGGCTGGATGGCCTTCCATTGATCATATCGCAGGTTATCAATAACCAGCCACACAAGCGGGACTCCCTTTTCAATATGTGGTAAGACTTTAAACTTAAATAAGGTATGACTCATGATGGGAGCCTGCGCACTTTTGGGGTCAACCCAGGATGCATAATGGCGCGAAACGAATTTAAAAAACTCTGTATTGGCCTCATTTTTTTGAGACTGGTGCACTTCCTGCATTTCAGGGCTGTCGCTTTTTTCCATTTCCAGTTCCCAATAGGTGAGTTTACGGTAGATATCCATCCACTCGTTATAATCAGGATTACTGTTCAGGGCCATGAAGAGGTTCCGGAATTGCTGCTGATATACGGAAGTCGTTTTTTCTGCTACCAGCCTTCGGTTATCAATGATCTTTTTAAGGCTCAGCAATACCTGGTTTGGATTTACGGGTTTAATCAGGTAATCGCTGATCTGAGAGCCAATGGCTTCGTCCATCAGGTTTTCCGTTTCATTTTTGGTGATCAGCACAACCGGTATCTGCTGATTGATCTCCTTGATCTTTGCTATTGTTTCAATACCGGTAATACCTGGCATGGTTTCGTCCAGGAGTACCACATCAACGGGGTTTTCTTTGACATAATCAATGGCATCAAAGCCGTTTGTAAGTGTATGAACTTCATACCCTTTATTTTCCAGGAACATTTTCTGAGATTGCAGGCTTTCGATTTCATCGTCTACCCAAAGAATTTTTGCCAATGCCATAGGGAATGTCTCCTCTTTATTTTTTTAACTCATATCTGGTTTTATCCTATCAACCAGAATGGCTAAAGTTAGTTAATACGTTTCCGGCTTCATACCTTTGAGCCCTGTTCTGAAAAATTTTAACAATTCAAGGGATATGTCATTCAGAAAAATAATTAACGATCCCGTCTATGGGTTCATTACCCTTGATGATCCGCTGATCTACAGCATTATTTCCCATCCATGGTACCAGCGTTTGCGCCGGATCAACCAGATGGCGCTTTCTCACCTGGTTTACCCGGGAGCGGTTCATTCCAGGCTTCATCATTCACTGGGCGCCTATCACCTCATGACCCAGGCATTATTTGAACTGAAAGCCAAAGGTGTAGAAATAACATCGGCCGAGGAGCAGGCAGCCAAGATTGGGATCTTACTGCACGACATAGGCCATGGCCCTTTTTCGCATGCCCTCGAAAGTATAGTAATTGAAAGCCTGGACCACGAGGCGCTTTCCCTGCTCATTATGGAAAAACTCAACCAGGAAAGCAATGGGAAACTGTCTATGGCCATAGACATTTTCAAAGGGATCTATCCCAAGAAATTCCTTCATCAACTGATCAGCGGTCAACTGGATGTTGACCGGATGGATTACCTCGCCCGTGACAGCTTTTTCACCGGTGTTAGTGAAGGCACAATTGGTTACGACAGGATCCTGAAAATGCTGACAGTGCACAATGGAGAATTGATGGTAGAAGAAAAAGCCATTTATTCTATTGAAGAGTTCCTGGTATCCAGGCGCCTGATGTACTGGCAGGTTTACCTGCACAAAACAGTATTGAGTGCAGAAATGATGTTGGTAAAAATCTTTGAAAGGGCACGTTGGCTTCAACAACAGGGAAACAAAGAAGTGGTTTTGGATGATACACTCAGTTTATTTTTATTCAACATGCTGGATGGTTCTTTAAAAAATCACCTGAACCTTTTTTGCCAGCTGGATGATACAGATGTGGTCTCTGCCATTAAGGCCTGGAGTTTTCATAAAGACAAGATACTCTCCCTACTCTGCCTGTCGGTACTTAACCGAAAGCTATTTAAACTGAAATTACAAGCCGAGCCAATCCCGGTTGAAATGTATACGCAAAAAAAGGAAGAAATAAGTCGAAATCTGAAGATATCAGATGAAGATGCCTCTTTTCTGGTGTTTACAGGAGAAGCTGAAAACAGCCTGTACAATCCTTATGATGAAAGGATCAATATCCTGTTCCGGGATGGGACCATAAAAGACATTTCTTTGGTTGATAATGCCCTGATTCATCAAAACCTGTCTCAACCAGTGAAAAAATTTTACATTTGCCATTACCGGGGTGATTGAGATATACCATAAGATGGACCGTTTTTTGCTGTATCCGGGTATCCTTTTTGAAGAAACACAAAAAAGTTCTTTACTTTAAGTTAGAAACCATCTCAGATACTACCAGAATCAAAGTTTACGCCATGCAATTCAGCGCCGCACAAATAGCTACTCTTATCAATGGCCAGGTGGAAGGCAATCCTTCAATGGCAGTTGCTTCATTTGCTAAAATTGAAGAAGCTGAAAGCGGCCAGTTAGCCTTTTTGGCAAACCCGAAATACGAAGACTACTTATATACTACCAAAGCTTCTGTAATAATCGTAAATGAGGCACTGGAAATAAAACCCGGCCTTACCGCAACACTCATAAAAGTTCCGGATGCTTACAGCGCTTTTGCCCTGCTGCTTCGCAAATACCAGCAGATGATGACCCAACAGTTAACCGGTATCCAGCAGCCAAGTTTTATTTCTCCCAGCGCGAAGATCGGGCAGAACGTATTTATTGGTGCTTTTGCCTATGTAGGGGACCATGCTGAAATAAGCGACAATGCAAAGATATTTCCACAGGTTTTCATAGGCAATAATGTTAAAATAGGCGAGCACACCATATTGCATCCGGGAGTCAAAATTTACCACGACTGCGTCATTGGAAATAATGTTTCCATCCATGCCGGTTCAGTTATAGGCAGCGATGGTTTTGGATTTGCACCACAGGCAGACGGCACATATAAAAAAGTTCCCCAGATAGGAAATGTGGTTGTAGAAGACCATGTGGAAATAGGTGCCAATGCCTGTATAGACCGGGCCACGATGGGCTCAACTATTATTCATACCGGCGCCAAGCTCGACAACCTCATCCAGATTGCCCATAACGTTGAAGTAGGACAGAATACGGTAATAGCTGCACAGGCTGGTGTTAGCGGAAGTACTAAAATTGGCAATAATGTATTAATTGGCGGACAAGCCGGCATTGTTGGTCATATTTCGATAGCAGACGGTGCCAAAATCAATGCACAAAGCGGTGTAAGTAAAACAATCGCCAACCCAAATTCTGCTGTAACCGGGAGTCCCGCTTTTGAATACGGATCTGCTTTGCGTTCCCAGGCGGTAACCCGTAAACTGCCAGACCTGGAAAAAAGGATTAAAGAACTCGAAAAAATCCTGCACCAGTTAGTGACTGAAAGAGTATAAACCGAATTTGTCTTCTGTAGGTTCCACTCATTACATAAAATAATGGCAAACATGGGCGTTTAGCCATTTTTCATTTTCCCGCCTTCAGGCAGAAAAAATAAAATATCTTTGCCGACTAATAAAGAGAGACCATGGATGCCAGTTTCAATGCAGACCTGCAACATACCCTAAAAACCTCGATCAGCATATCCGGAACCGGACTCCATACTGGCGTCAATGTCGATATGAGCTTAAGCCCGGCTAATCCGGGATTTGGTATCCAATTTAAGCGGATTGATCTGCCGGGTCAACCACTTATTAAAGCAGACTGTGACCTGGTAACAGACACATCCAGGGGAACAACCCTCGAAGATAATGGCGCTAAAGTGAGTACGGTGGAACATGTACTCGCTGCTTTGGTTGGTATGGGTGTTGACAATTGCCTGATTGAAATCAATGGCCCGGAAACACCTATTATCGATGGTAGTTCTGAACCCTTTGTGGAAATCATCGAAGAAGCCGGCGTTTTGGAGCAGGAAGCGGCCAAAAACTGGTATACGATCGATACCAATATCACTTATTATAATGAAGAAAAAAGGGTTGAACTGGTGGCAATGCCGGCAGTTGAATATAAGATCACTACCCTGATAGATTTCAACAGCCCGGTTTTGGGTACACAACATGCCGGCCTTAAATCCATCCGTGATTTTAAATCCGAAATCGCACCCTGTCGTACCTTTTGCTTCCTGCACGAGCTGGAAATGCTGTTAGACCATAACCTCATAAAGGGAGGAGACATTAATAATGCCATTGTTGTTGTTGACAAGCCTGTTACCGCAAAAGAAATGGCCCGTCTGGCTACTGTTTTCAAAAAAGACAATATTGAAGTGATGAGTGAGGGGTACCTGAATAACCTGCAACTGCGCTTTCCAAATGAGCCTGCCCGCCATAAATTACTGGATGTGGTTGGGGATCTGGCGCTGATCGGATATCCAATTAAAGCACATATCATAGCCAACCGCCCCGGGCATTTCTCTAATGTTGAGTTTGCCAAAAAGGTAAAGCAATACATTAAGAAAAATAAGCATGTTAAGAATGTGCCGGTGTATGATCCTAACCAGCAACCTGTATTCAACACTCAGCAAATTGAAAAAAAATTACCCCACAGGTATCCTTTTTTGCTGGTTGACAAGGTCATTGAGTTAACAGATACCTATATTGTAGGCCTTAAAAATGTAACATTTAATGAGCCATTTTTCGTTGGCCACTTTCCTAATAACCCGGTTATGCCCGGTGTTTTACAGATTGAGGCACTGGCTCAGACAGGTGGAATACTGGCTATTAATACCCTTCCGCCGGGAGAATACGATACTTATTTCGTTAAAATCGATAATTGTAAATTCAAGCAAAAAGTAATGCCCGGAGATACCATGTTGCTTAAAATGGAGTTGATGGGTCCTATCAGAAGGGGTTTATGCGAAATGCACGGAACCGTTTATGTAGGTAATAAAATTTGTACAGAAGCAATTCTGATGGCGCAGTTAGTAAAAAGAGGATAATTGCAGGTTAAAGGAATAAGTTTATTTTTGGCAGGCCCGGTATAAGACCTGGCCTGTTTTATAAATCTCAAAAAGAAGCTGTTAGAAGCATTCATTTTGGCAGAAACCCAGGTTATACATGATTCATCCACACACGTACATTCATCCGAACGCCAAACTGGCTACCAATGTTAAGGTTGACCCATTTACAGTGATTCACCAGAATGTTGAAATAGGGGAAGGCACCTGGATAGGAAGCAATGTTACCATTATGGAAGGTGCCAGGATTGGAAAAAACTGCCGTATTTTTCCCGGAGCAGTATTATCAGCATCCCCACAGGACCTCAAATTTGAAGAAGAAGATACCATCGTTGAGATTGGAGACAATACAACTATCCGTGAATTTGTAACCATACACCGGGGAACAAAAGACCGTTGGAAAACTTCTGTTGGAAAAAACTGCCTGATCATGGCATATAGCCACCTGGCACACGATTGCATCATTGGTGATAATTGCATCATGAGCAATAATACCCAGATAGCAGGCCATGTAACCATCGGCGATTATGCCATCCTGGCCGGGATGTGCGCTGTTCATCAGTTTGTGAAAATC
>JAHEEX010000067.1 GCA_024640465.1 Sphingobacteriales bacterium
CCCTGCTTGTCAATGATTTGATCCTAACTAAATTTTCACCTCTTTCCTTACCCAATCCTTTCTCGGAATATTTATCTGCCAAAGCCCACAAGTAATACGGATTAACAGATGCTTCTATACCCAGATTCTTTACCTGCTCAGCTTGTTTATCAGAGAAATAACCCATATGATGTAAGGTTAAACGATGGTCTTTTCTGGGGTTAGCCTTTTCATTTTCGGCTACATAATCCAATACTTGTTGAATGCCCTGGTCACCATTGGCATGTATGTGAATCTTATACCCGGCATCCCAATAAAATTTTATTTGCTCCTGTAATAAATCCAAAGGTGTCATCCACTCTCCCTGATGCCCGTCTGTATATCCCCCTTCCATTCTCATTAATTGGGAATAAATGGCGCCATCCGAGAAGAGCTTCACTTGTTTCGGCAAAAAAATGATTTTTGAGGTATTATATTTACCAGGAAGTTCTTCTATATAGACTTTAGCTTTATCATTGCTATTGCCATTCATGCCGTACAATTGGGTTCCATTACCTATCAAATAAACATTGTAGGGAGAATTTTTATCCATCTCTTTTTTGAGTAACCCATATTCCAAATTAAAATCCGAGCTTGGAAAACCAGGTTCTGCTACTGTGGTTATGCCATTTTTCTGGATCAATTGGGTCATTAATTCCAACCCTTTGGAATACCTGGAAGGCACAATGAACCATTCTCCAATTTTTGGGACCAACCCTAACCAGCCGCCTTCAAAAAAGTGACCCTTTTTCCAATTTACCTGTGGATTTCCTTTAAAGTCAGCTTCTTTTATTTTCATTAATTCTATGGCTTTGTCATTCAAAAACACTTCGTGAAATGAACGATGCAATACAGCGATGGGTTTATCACTGGAAATTTTATTCAGCATATCCCTGTTTAGATCCCCGTGCCATAATTGATGGTATCCCCAAACCCAATAGACTTCATCTGGTTTGGCATTTTTTTGAATCGATTCCGTCAATGCTTTGATATAGGCATCGTGACCAATAACCCCTTTTTTGGTTTCTGTAGGCAGTACCCAATCGTAAGGAGCAATAATTTCGTTTGGCAAAATAGAAGCAGCAATGGATGGGTGCACGTGAGGTTCTACAAATCCCGGCATCATGGTTTTTCCTTTCAGGTCGATCATTACTGTTGAATCACCTTTATTTTTTTCGGCTTCCGCTTTGGAGCCCGCAAAAACAATCTTTCCTTCTCTTAAAGCCACCGCTTCAACATAATTGGCACTATCACCTTCCATTGTAATGATATCGCCATTATAATAGATGGCATCGGCAAAATTTGTTATCTCAGCATTATTTTTTGGCTGATCACAACTGGTAATTTCCAATACAAAGAGTGCAAGTAAAAAAAGTTTCAATACTTTCATAATTTTCAAATTTGATAGTTCAAGAATGAAAAAATTTGCAACTTTAACAACAAGGAATTGGCTTGCAGATAACGTTTTGTCACCTCATTTTGCAGGGTATTGATTGGGAGATTTATTCACCCTAATATGAATATAATATTAAAAAAAGTTTATAAAAAAATAACACTGATGGTGCAAGAATGTTTTTATCTGACTGTTTAACTATTTTAATCTCTCAGGTTTTTTTGCTAAACAACAAGAACTGGCTGTTTACTATCTACTCCCGACTCATAACTCCCGACTCAAGACTCAAGACTACTTACTCAATTCAATATTTAACCCAAACTGATTATACCCTACCCCATTTTGGTATTGTGACCTTGTATATCGCACCTGCATCTTCTTCAACAACACCCCCACGCCAAAAGAAAAACCGGTCAGTCCATTACTGGCATTGGTTACACTCAACTCCGCCTGCCGCAATACATTATACCCCACCGTTAGTTCCACCTTATCGCCAACATATCCCTGAACGGCAAATACAAAATGCCGGAATAGGTTGGTGATGAACCCGTCCTTGCCGGCATCGCCATAGTTATCTATATTGAATGTGGTATCCTGGTATAGAATATCAAACTGATGCAGGCGCTGTGCCGTGAACGAAAACTGCAATGGCGCTTTTAACAATCTTTTGGTTATGCCAATTTGTAGATCAAAAGGCAGGTCCTCACCCGTTCCGGCATAGGTTTTTAATTGTAACCCCATATTTTTGGCCACAAATCCTATTTGCAACAAATTAGCTGTATCAATATAATTGAGACCAACATCCAATGCCAAACCATAAGATGTATACATACCATAATTGCTCCCTATAAACCTGATCGTGGCTCCATAATACCATCGTTCCAGGTACTGACGGGAAGCACTAACCGATATGGAATAATCATTGGCCCGGAAACTGCCAAGCACATTGCCGGAGGGATCTGTCTGCACGGCATCGCCATAATGAAAATAATTTATGCTTCCTGCAAAATTGGTTTTCCAGGGTTTATAATGATACCCCGCCATGGCATGCATATTCTTTATGCCGGCATAAAACAAATTGAAAGTGGCGAGCAACTGGCCGTGCATATCTTCACGTAGCAATGCCGGATTATGGGCAGATAAAGAAATGTCCCTGCTGATGTTTGATGTACTCAATCCTCCCAAAGCGGATAACTGCGGAGAACCGGGGACCTTAAGGAAATTATACACTGCATTGCCTCCTAATGTTTGACTCAAAACCGGATTCATGCCCAGCAGGATTAAACAAACCAACCATAAATATCGAGCGAGTCTCATTGCAACGAAAATACGGATTCAGGGGCAAGGAAATAAAACGAAAATCCCCCATGGAGATGGGGGATTTTCTTTAACCCTTAAAACAACCAACATGAAATAAGAATGTAATTCTTATTGTATGTAACGCAGCCAGGGAATAAAAGGTTGATATAAATGCAAAATATATTTATTCCTGTTAGCTATACCAATGCCAGGTCCAATACCTGGTTCATGGTCTTCACATAATGAAACTTCATGCCCTTGATAAAGTTGGCGTCGATCTCTTCCACATCCTTTTCATTCTGCCAGCACATGATGATCTCCTTGAGCCCGGCACGTTTGGCAGCCAGTACTTTTTCCTTGATCCCTCCCACCGGCAACACCTGCCCGCGTAAAGTACTCTCACCTGTCATGGCAAGATAGGGTTTCACTTTCCTGCCCGTCAGTGCTGAAGCAAGGGCCGTCATCATGGTGATACCTGCACTGGGTCCGTCTTTTGGCACCGCACCTTCTGGCACATGTATATGGATATTTTTCTTTTTAAAGATCTCAGGGTCAATACCACACTTACGTGCATTCGACATCAGGTAAGTCAATGCAGTGGAGGCGCTCTCTTTCATCACCTGTCCAAGGTTGCCTGTAAGTTGCAGGTCGCCCTTGCCGTCACTTAAACTGGTTTCTATAAATAATATATCGCCGCCCACATAGGTCCAGGCAAGTCCCACTGCCACGCCGGCCATATTTGCGGTCTTATAGAGCTCATTGCTGTAACGAGGCTTACCCAATATGCGTTCCACATCTTTATTGGTAAGCGTTGGTTTGATCTTGCCCTTCATGGCAACATCCTTTGCAAGGGAACGCATGATGGATGCCAGCTGGCGATCAAGTTCCCGCACGCCGCTTTCCCGGGTATAGTTTTCAATGATGCCCTGTAAAACCGGCTTGTTGATCTTGAATGGCATATCCTTCAACCCATGCAATTCTTTTTGCTTGGGGATGAGGTGCCGAATGGCGATTTCTTCTTTTTCTTCCACGGCATACCCGCTCAGTTCAATGATCTCCAGCCTGTCGCGTAATGCGGGCTGTATACTGGCTATATCATTGGCGGTGGCTATGAACAACACTTTACTGAGGTCGTATTCCAACTCCAGGTAATTATCATAAAAAGTATGGTTCTGCTCCGGATCGAGCACTTCAAGCAACGCGGATGATGGATCACCACGCTGATCCCGGCCTACTTTGTCTATCTCATCCAGGATCATCACCGGGTTGGATGATTTGATCTTTCGGATGGATTGTACGATCCTGCCGGGCATGGCACCGATATATGTTTTACGGTGTCCGCGGATCTCACTTTCGTCATGCAGGCCACCCAGGCTCAGGCGAACATACTTCCTGCCAATGGCATTCGAAATGCTTCGCCCTAATGATGTTTTACCGATACCGGGAGGTCCTACAAAACAAAGGATGGGACTTTTCATATCTCCCTTTAATTTCAACACTGCCAGGTACTCCAGTATCCGTTCCTTGATCTTATCCATGCCATAATGATCTTCGTCCAGCACCTTCTTTGCTTTACGCAAATCATACCTGTCTTCTGTATACTCTTCCCAGGGCAGGTCGAGCATCAGGTCCACGTGATTGTAAACGATAGAATAATCAGGGGTGCTGGAATGCATCCGCTCCAACTTCTCAATTTCTTTCTGGAAAAGTTCTTTGGCGGCCAGTGGCCATTTTTTTGTTTCCGCCTTCTTCTTCATCTCCTGTATCTCCCGGTCGTTGGTATCTCCGCCAAGTTCTTCCTTGATACT
Organism: Sphingobacteriales bacterium; assembly: GCA_024640465.1. Taxonomy (GTDB): domain Bacteria; phylum Bacteroidota; class Bacteroidia; order Chitinophagales; family Chitinophagaceae; genus Pollutibacter. The sequence continues at coordinate 4,519 of JAHEEX010000067.1, forward strand.
CTTCAACTGCTGCTGCAGAAAATAATCCCGCTGCTGCTTATCTAATTCAGTCTTTGTTTTATTTGTTACCTTATTCTTCAACTCTGCAAACTGAAGCTCCTTCTGGAGAAGATGCAACAACATTTCAGCACGGGCCTTGATATCATTCATCTCCAGTAGCTGCTGTTTCTCAAAAATATCGCTGTTGAGGTTGCTGCTTACAAAATGAATTAAGAAAGATGGGTTCTCAATATTTCTTAATATGATGGATGCCTCGGCGGGAATATTGGGTGATAACTGGATGATTTGTGCAGCCAGGTCCTTGATGGAACTAACCGTGGCATCAAAATGCTGGTCGTTCTGGATCTGCTCTTCTTCCAATGGTTTTATGCGCGCTTTGAAAAAGGGCTCTTCTGCAACAATCGATTCCAGTTGAAACCTTTTCTTGCCCTGGATGATAACGGTTGTGCCGCCGTCGGGCATTTTAATGAGCTTAATCACTTTGGCAATGGTTCCCACAGAAACCAGGTCTTTTATTCCGGGATCTTCTACGGAACTGTCTTTTTGTGCCAGAACGCCAACCAATTTGTCAGTCTTATACGACTCATTTACCGCTTTGATCGATTTATCGCGTCCAACGGTGATGGGTATTACTACGCCTGGAAATAAAACGGTATTGCGCAGGGGAAGAATGGGTAATTCCTCCGGAATCACTGTGTCATCTGCATTCTCGCCGTCTGTATCGTGTAAAGGGATAATGGGCATGAAGTCTATATCGTCTTCATTTTGTAGAAAAAGAGGGTTTGTATCCATAATTCATCTAATAACGTCAACCTGTCACAAATCAGGGTGCAGTAGTAAAAAAAAAGTTAGAATGTATATAAGTCAATATTAATGCCAGACGAGAGAAATCGAAAATCGAAAGTCGAAAATCGAAAGTAAAAGACAAAATACAGCAACTTGAAGAAAAGGCCTCAAGAAAGAAAGTAAAAAATCCAAAGCGGAAGGTAATATTTATTACCTGGCAAAGAAAAAGGCAGTAATGCTTAATCATTACTGCCTTTGTTCATGAATTTGGGACTATTGTATTCTATTTTCGACTTTCGATTTTGGACTTTCGGTTTCTAAAGAATGAGTCAGTAGTGCTAAATCATTACTCCCTTTGTCCTATGAATTTGGGACTATTGTATTCTATTTTCGACTTTCGATTTTGGACTTTCGATTTCTAAAAGTTAAATCCTACACCAAGCTGAGCAGACTGGCTATTCCATTTATCCTTATTATCTATATCATTAATATTATTTAAGCCAATACCATATCTCCCGTAAACCCGGAATTTCATGATATTAAGCTGTACACCTGCCAGCATGGTGAGATCGCCATGCTTAAACGCTTGTTTGCCATCTTCCAGCAATGGCAGTTCCTTAGACATAAGCACACCAAATTGCGGACCGGCCTGTAAGGTTAGGAAAGGGAAAGGACGAATGTTTAACAGGATGGGAATGCTTATATAATTGAGTTTAACGTCTTTCAGTGTTCCCGGATTGATCGACTTATACAAAGTATCAAATGAATATCCTGTCCTGGTATTGCTCTGGTTGAACAATACTTCGGGCTGTATGCCGATCACTTTGCCGAACATCATCTCCAGTGATGCTCCTGCATGATAGCCATACTGAAATTCATCATCAAATGCTTTACCATCGATCTTGTACATGTTGGCGCCGGCGCGGATTCCGAGTTTCACGCCCTGTGCGTAAGATGCGCTAAGAGCTGAAAAAAATAATGCGAGTGTTACGAGTAAGGATTTCATAATAGGTATGTTTTCGTTTAGAAAACCAAGATTAATGCCATTAACCGGAATCTTATCTCAAAGGTATGTTAAGTAACATTTCTTTAGAATGTTAATCCTGCCGTTATAGAAAAAATATGGGTGAATGGGGTATCTGTTTCAGGCAGATAATAGCTTATAAAATATCCTGCAGATAAAGAAAGCTTATCCAGGAAATACGTTGTACTCAAAGACGCCGCCAGGGATTGGAACCTCAGTCCGGTCTTATCGGTTGTGGCTGATTCATACCTCCGGGTAACCCTACGTAAACGGGTACCCGAAAGTAAAGTGGTTTTGGAATCAGCTGCATAATTTTGCGCACCGGTGACCAACATTACGGTTGGCACAATGCTGAATCCATCCCCTTTTTTAAATACATCGTCGAAATCAATATGATGTGCCGCTGAAAAAGTCATGGAAAAGTCCTGCAGCCCAACCAGGGTGGTATCTACAAAGCGCCAGGGTATACCAAAGATCACCGTATCCAGTTGCTTTACATCCATATAGGTTCCAGTTGCCCAGCCCATGGAGAATCCCGGTCTTAGCCAACCTTTTCTTCCCCGAACATAACCATATAATTCATGTTTAAACGGCGTGGCATAAACACTCAGATCTTCCCGGGTAATATAATAGGCATACGATAAACCAAAAGATACTTTTTTATTGTTCAGGTAATCATAAGAAGGTGAAAAAGCATACTGGTAAAACCTGGGGGTGCCTTCAAAAGAACTGAGAAAAGCCATGGCACTGATGCCGAATCCGCTTTTATGGTAATAAGTTACAGATGGTGTAATGGAAATCCGGTTAGATGTTACCTGCTGTGCGTTAAAATTAATATTACGTACACTGAATAACCGGTTGCCTACTCCCATATCCACCGAAAAAAAGCTTTTTTTAATATTCAATGAATCGAGCAGGTACCGAAGATCAGACAACATATCTTCATCAATTTCAATAGAATCAGTTTGTAACTGAGTAGTATCTGCCAATGGCAAGGTATCCCGCACAGGTTCTTCCTGGGCAATCAGGCTGGTGCTCAGCAATAGACCGAGCATGTAAAGAAAGCAGGTTTTTTTCATTTCAGGGTTCTGGTCCTTTGACGGGAATAAAAGGAGCAGGTTTAAAACGCAGGAAGAGGATAATTATTGAGGTAATTCCTGGCGACTTTGCGGTTAAATTTATCCCGGTTTAATAATATTGCCATAGATCGCGTTGTTCGAGGCGTCCTCGCCTCGAACCTGTATTATTCCAGCTTGTAGCTGGTTTTATCATTGTTGCGGAACGCAACAGAATAATTCGTGTTAGGCAAATATGCCTAACACAACTGGTAACCTCGCGACTTTGCGGTTAAATTTATACCAGTTCTATAACGGTGATCTCCGGCAATATCCCCACCCTGCCAGGATACCCAATAAACCCAAAACCGCGGTTCACATATAGTTTCTGATTACCCTTCTCATATAACCCTGCCCATTGCTTATATACATACTGCACGGGGCTCCAGCGGAATCCGGGTATTTCCACACCAAATTGCATCCCATGGGTATGCCCACTAAGCATAAGGTCAACATCAGTATATTTTTCCCTAACTTCTGCTTCCCAGTGGCTGGGATCATGACTAAGCAATATTTTAAATGGATATTTTTCTGATCCTGCATGGGCCTCTGCCATTTTACCGTATTTAGTGAAATTCCCCTTTGCACTCCAGTTTTCAATACCGAGGAGGCCAATCTGTTCCCCATTTTTTTCCAGGGGCAAATGTTCGTTCATGAGCAACCTCCACCCCATATCGGCATGGATCTGTTTTAAGCGGGCCAGGTTATCGGCTTTCTCTTTTTCGCTTGACCATTGACGGTAGTCGCCGTAGTCATGGTTGCCGAGGGAACTGAACACCCCAAACGGTGCTTTTAACCGCGCGAAAACTTCCTTGTAATCATGCATTTCATCTGCATGGTCGTTCACCAGGTCTCCGGTAAATAAGATCAGGTCGGGTTTTTCGTCGAGAATTTTTTGTACCCCTTTTTCCACGGCTTTTTTATCTGTAAAGCTGCCTGAATGGATATCCGAAATGTGGACGATTTTCGTCCCTTTAAACGATGCAGGCAAAGTATCAAAACTGAGTTTCACCCTTTCGGTCTTATACCTGTATTTATTGCCAAAACCCCATAACAGGCTTCCAAAAACACCACCGCCTATGGCAAAACCCATCCAGCTAAGAAAAACGGATCGATCTATCGTACCTGCCTTGAAATTTTCATCCTGGATATACCGGTAAAACAATTTACCACCGGCCCATTGTAAAACCCGCCGGAGATCGTCCATCAGGAAAAAAGCGGCGGAAATGAATTTGGCTATGAAAAGGCCTATCAAAATGGAAAAGAAATAGATACGTACATTTTTCGCCCAATGTTCGATCTGCAGTAAAGGCCCTGCCAGGAAAATGACCACCGCTGCCAGGGTAAACGACCAGTAAAAGCCATAAACCAACCACTTCCATTTGCCAGGCAGCTGCTGGGTTACCAGCTTGAGCGACTGGAATACATACCAATCAAGTAATATCAATATGATGATAAAAATCCAGGAACCAAAAAGTCTGCTCATTTAATCCAATTTTACCGCAAAGAAACAAAGAAATGGCCTCAGAATGCAATGAACTCCTCCACCTGGTGCTCCATGGCCGTAAGGGTGGCAGCATCAGTGATCATCCCGCCATGACTGAGCAATTTATCCACAGAGGAAATGGGCAATTTATTATGGTGAACGGTCACTTTCAGGTAATTCAGGGCCCCGGTAAGGTGGTCCATCCCCCTCAAATTTCCAGCCCGACCTGTAGAAACACCCGTCAGAAGGGCTTTTTTACCCCACCATACTTTACGAATATCAGACATATCAATTATTGTCTTCAAAGAACCGGGATAACTGCCATTATACTCGGGCATCACAATAATGAATTTATCCGTTGGGGTCAGTACTTCCTCTTCGAGTTTTTGCAATTGGCTGCTCTTTTCATTCAAATCCAGGCCTTCAAGGCTTACCAGCTCTGCTTTTACGCCTTTTGCTCCCAGCATTTGCTGGTATTGCATGGCAACTTTAAGGGTATTGCTGCCATTTCTGTTGGTTCCTGATATAATGGTATACTTCATGCTTTAAGGATTAGACTAACAACAGTTTTTTGGATATATTGTTCCCTAAAATGAACCCGAAGGCGTAATTTTGCCAACCTGGCTCTTCAGGTGCAACAACTGAATGGCCACTAGGTGACCCGGTAAAATCTCCGGCAAGTTAAACGTATGAAATTTACATATTACGGACATTCCTGCTTTAGTGTGGTGATAAAGGGAAAACATATCCTGTTTGATCCTTTTGTGACGCATAACCCGCTTGCGGGTAATGTTGAAGTTGATAATATCCCGGCTGATTATATTTTCCTTTCTCACGGGCATGTGGATCATATCGCTGATTGTGCATCCATTGCCAAAAGAACGGGTGCCAAAATAGTGTGTAACTGGGAAATTCACGAATGGCTCAATAAACAAGGCCTGGAAAATACCCACCCGATGAATACAGGTGGAAAATGGACTTTCGAATTTGGGGTAGTGAAAACAACAGCAGCCCAGCATTCTTCCGGACTTCCGGATGGATCCTATGGCGGCAATCCTATGGGATTTGTTTTCAAAACAGATGAAGGCAATTTCTATTACAGTGGAGACACGGCCCTCACCCTCGATATGCAACTGATCCCTTCCTTTGTGGTGCCAGACTTTTCCATCTTACCCATTGGAGATAATTTTACGATGGATTATACAGATGCCAGTCGCGCTGCACAACTGGTAAATTGCCGCAGGGTAATTGGCGTACATTATAATACATTTGGATTCATTAAGATCGATACCGAAAAAGCAGTTGCCTATTTTTCAAATCATGGGCAGGAACTCATTTTACCGGAAATCGGCTCAACAACAGATATTTAATATTTACCAGATAATACCAGGAACCGTATGGCGCGTATCATAGGCATTGCAAATCAGAAGGGAGGGGTTGGTAAAACAACAACGGCTATTAACCTGGCCGCAAGCCTGGCTGTACTGGAATGCAGGACTCTCCTGGTTGATGCAGATCCCCAGGCTAACAGTACTACAGGTATGGGCTTCGACCTGCATAATATTCAGCAGAGCCTGTACGATTGCATGATCAATGAAGTGAAAGCAAAAGAAGTGGTGCTTAAAACAGAGATCCCACACCTCTTTGTAATCCCTTCCCATATCGACCTGGTGGGCGCTGAAATTGAGATGATCAATTACCCGCAGCGTGAATCTGTATTAAAGAATTTACTGCAGGAAGTAAAGGATGATTATGATTTTATCATTATCGACTGCTCTCCTTCTCTCGGCCTGATCACTGTGAATGCACTCGTGGCATCTGATAGTGTAATCGTTCCCGTTCAGGCAGAATTTTTTGCCCTGGAAGGCCTCGGTAAATTATTAAACACGATCAAGATAGTGCAGTCGCGGCTCAACACCTCCCTGGTGATAGAAGGCATACTGATGACCATGTACGATGGCCGTCTTCGGTTATGCAACCAGGTAGTGAATGAAGTGCGCCGTCATTTTGAAGAGATGGTTTTTGATACGATCATCCATCGTAATACAAAGCTGAGTGAGGCACCGAGCGTGGGCAAACCGGCTATTTTATACGATGCCGAAAGCAAAGGCGCCATCAATTACCTGAACCTGGCCAAAGAGATCCTGCAAAAAAATAACCTTACTAAAATAAACCAGTCAGAAAGAATTTTAACCCTGGACGATGAGTAATCCACAAGCAAAAAAAGACGCATTGGGCAAAGGCATCCGTTCCCTCCTGCAGGGAATTGACGCCGATTTGAAAACACAGGCTGGTACATTGAAGACGGAGGTTGTGGAAAAAACAACGGGCATGTTCAAGGTTCCCATCGAACAGGTGGAAGTGAACCCCAAACAACCGCGCCAGGATTTTGATGAAACCGCACTCAAAGAATTAGCGGCCTCCATCCGCACACACGATATCATACAGCCGCTTACGGTGGCCAGGATTGCGCCTAACCGTTACCGGTTGATCGCCGGTGAGCGCAGGCTCAGGGCTTCCAAGATGGCAGGACTGAAAGAAGTTCCCGTATATGTACGTGAAGTGAACGACCAGGAACTGCTTGAACTGGCATTACTGGAAAACCTGCAAAGGCAGGACCTGAATGCCATAGAAATTGGCCTGAGTTATAAGCGGCTGATGGAAGAATGTAACCTCACCCAGGAGCAGGTGGCTGAACGAATGGGTAAAGAACGGAGTACAGTCACTAATTATATTCGCCTCCTTAAACTCCCTCCGGGTATTGTGGTGTCGGTAAGAAACGGCCAGATCAGCATGGGTCATGCACGTGCGTTGGTGAATGTGGACGTGGTTGATAAACAATTGTATGTTTTTCACGAAATCATCGATAAAGGCCTTTCAGTAAGGCAAACGGAGAACCTGGTTCGGAAAATGTACCAGGAACACAAAGGTGTTAAAAAAACCGTAAAAACAGAAGCACCAAATACATTCAGAAAAATTGAGGATAATTTAGCGTCCCATTTCGGTACCCGGGTAAAACTCCAGCACCAGAAAAAAGGGCATGGTCAGATCGTTTTTGAATATTATTCCATTGAAGAACTAAACGCCCTCCTGGATAAAATGAAGGTCACCGTTTATTGAATATGACAGTAAAGGCTACCTGTAAATCACTGTTCTTTTACATCATCCTGTTCCTGGTTGCCGCGCCGATGGCTGGCCAGGTTAAAACGGAAAGCGCTCCTGTTCCCCCTAAAACAGCTCCGGCAAAACAAACAGCTGATAAAAAGGCAAAAACCGACACGGCAAAACATGTGCGGTCTGATGGCAGTAAAGCAGCATTGCGTTCCGCTATCATACCTGGCTGGGGTCAGGCATACAATAAAAAATACTGGAAAATACCCATAGTGTACGGGGCTTTGGCAATCCCTGTTGCCACTTTTGTATATAATAAAAAGTGGTACGATAAAACCAGGTACGCCTACGGTATAAAATACTATAATGATACTTCTAAAGTATCAGACCTTCCAACAGATGATATTGATCCGCAATTGCAACCCCTTTCTACCCAATCTACCCGGATTTACCGGGACGAATTCAGGAAAAATATGGATTTCTCCGTGCTGGCCTTTCTGCTCATCTGGGGGCTCAATGTGGCCGATGCAGCAGTGGATGGTCACCTGAAATCATTTAACGTAAATGAGGACCTCAGCCTTAAGATCAAACCGGGCTATTCGCCAATGGGGAATACCAATGGGCTTAGCCTGATCCTGGAGATAGGAAAATCTTCTCCACACAGGACAACGGTCACCCGATAGTTTCCGATTCTTTAATATCTTTCACGCAAATCAAATTTTAACCGAATTATGAATATTGCATTGGTGGGTTATGGAAAGATGGGCCGTATCATTGAAACCGTGGCACAATCACGTGGCCATCATGTTGTTTTGCGTATCGACCTCGATAATACCGCCGACCTGAACCAGGAAAATATCAGCAAAGCAGATGTAGCCATTGAATTTACCGGTCCGCATAGTGCGTTCAGCAATCTCGATAAATGCCTCGACCTTGGTATACCAACAGTTTCCGGATCAACCGGCTGGCTCGACCAATACCCTGCCATTGAGAAAAAATGCACAGATAAAAACGGAAGTTTTTTATATGCAAGCAATTTCAGTGTGGGTGTGAATATTTTTTTCGAGATCAATAAGCGACTGGCCCAGTTGATGGCATCACAACCGGAATATGATGTAACAATTACGGAGATACACCACACGCAGAAAAAAGATGCCCCCAGTGGCACGGCCATAACTATTGCGGAACAGATACTTGAAGCCATACCCCGTAAACAACGCTGGGTAAATCATATCAGTGATAATGTGGAGGAATTGGAGATCATCAGTGAACGAACCGACCCCCACCCGGGCCTGCATAAAGTTATCTACCAGTCGCCCATAGACGAAATTGAGATCATCCATAATGCCCATAACCGAAACGGATTTGCATTAGGTGCTGTACTTGCCGCAGAGTTCATTAAAGACAGGAAAGGCATTTTCACTATGAAAGAAGTGCTGGGATTATAATTTATCCCGGTCAAATGGATAATTATTTTTATTGTTTTTAAATTATTAACCATGCTCAACAAGAAAACCCAATATGCATTCAAGGCGCTTGAATATTTGGCCCAGCATAAAGAAGAAGGACCCGTTCTGATCTCCGAGATTGCGAAGAAGAAAAATATCCCGTTGAAATTCCTGGAAAACATCCTGCTTGAATTAAAGAATGATGGTATCCTCGATAGTAAAAAAGGCAAAGGTGGCGGGTACTTTCTCAAACTCGCCCCTTCCAAAATCCCGCTGGCGCGTATCATCCGCAAAATTGACGGACCCATTGCCATGCTGCCCTGCGTGAGTTTATACTTCTATGAAAGATGCAGCAACTGTGATGAGAAGAATTGTGGTTTGCACGATATCATGATCCTGGTAAGGGATGCGAATTTAAAAATACTGGAAAAGAAAACCGTCGCAGACCTGGCAAGAAAAAGCTAGTTGATTAAATCGCAAATGCAGGAAGTTTGTATTTGCCATTCACTTTCGATTTTCGATTTTCCACTTTCGATTTCTCTTTACTCCGGTTGTAACAAATAAAATGAATAGGGTTCTATAATCAGGTACTCATTATCCGGACCCATGGTTATTTCTTTATTACTCCAGTGATCATACATTTTTACCGGAATATTTCCATATTGCTTAAATGCAAACCAGGTAAGAAATGAAGCTTCCCCGCTGAAATTAAACACGCAAAATAATCGCTGGTTTTCAAAAGTACGTACATAGCCCGCCACGTGAATATTATGTGGCGTCAGCCAGGTGAGGTTTTTATAATCACCAAGCAGTTCTAACTTCTTACGGATGCTGATAAGTTTTTTGGTGGCAGAAAAAACACGGTGCTCAATGGTACCTTCTGTGTTACGCAACTCATTTTTCTGCCAGTTTATTACCGGCCGGTGCATCCATCGGTTATCATAACTTTTCCCGGGGTCATCCAGGTAAGAATAGTCGTTTATATATCCTTCTTCATCACCATAAAACAACATGGGGACACCGCCCAGGAAAAAACTATGTGCCTGCATGAGTATGATCTTGCGTAATGACAATTCTATATCATGAGGATTATTTTCATCTATTGCTTTTTCCAGGCCGCATAGTGATGCCAGTGAACCACTGATCCGCGCATCCTGTGTTTTGGGATTCACGGAAAACAGGGCTCCTTTTGCCGGTGAACCCTCATGCATACCCGAATAATAGTCTTTCATGAATTTCCTGTGTTCATAAGGATTGTACCCGGCCTGTTCGATCATATAATCATCATACCCCAGGCCAATATCATCATGGCAACGGGTATATGTAATCCAGGATGTCCCGTAAGGCTTTTGTAATAGTTCATGTTGCGCGGCCAGCATCACTTTGGTATCTGCGGTTGCCAGTGCATCCCATTGCAATGCCATATGGGTTGCATTATAGGCAAAGTCGCATTCCCGGGCAGTATACATCCCAGTGCCAAAATATTTCATGATGGCTGCAGGGGCTACAATCGCTTCACCAAGAAGGGCCATTCCAGGTGTAGCAGCAATAACGCATTGTTTGATCAGCCTTAATAAAGTATGTGCCTGCGGCAGGTTCTGGCAGGTTGTTCCGAGTTCTTTCCAGATAAATGCCGGCGCATCTATGCGGAGGATGTCCACGCCAAGGTTTGCGTAGAAAAATATCGTATCCAGCATGTCAACCAGTACCCGTGGGTTGGTATAATTCAGGTCCCACTGGTAATCGTGAAATACTGTCATTACCCATTTTTTACATTCTTGATTGTAAGTAAAATTTCCTGGTGAACTTTCCGGAAAAATTTCCGGCATGAACTGATCATACTGGTCGGGCAGGTTACGATCAGGATACATGTAAAAATAATCCTGGTAAACGGGGTCACCTGCTTTTGCTTTTTCAGCCCACTCATGTTTGTGGGATGTATGGTTAAGCACAATGTCGAGCATCAGGTACATTTTCGCTGATGTCATATGCTGTTCCAGCTTTCGGAGGTCTTCGATTGTTCCAAAACGGCTGTCTACTTTCCGGAAATCAGAAACGGCATAGCCCCCGTCGCTCTGCCCTTCCGGACTTTGGAAAACGGGCATGAGGTGCAGAAAATTAACGCCCAGCTCTTGAAAATAATCGAGTTTACCCGACAAGTTTTTCAAATTACCACAGAAACGATCAACATACAAACTCATCCCTGTGATCGTATTGCTGAGGAACCAATGC
>JAHEEX010000244.1 GCA_024640465.1 Sphingobacteriales bacterium
GCACAAACAACGGTGATCGCACCAACAGGTACAATTGGCCTTGTAATGGATTGCGATACCACTGGAGTTGAACCTGATTTCGCCCTGGTAAAATTCAAGAAGCTCGCCGGCGGCGGCTATTTCAAGATCATCAACCAATCTGTGCCCCAGGCTTTAAAAAACCTCAAGTATAATGAAAAGGAAACCGAAGCGATCATCAAATACGCTGTAGGTTCTGCTTCATTCTCAGGTGCACCTTTTATCAATCATCAGACACTCAGCGAAAAAGGGTTCATTGCTGAGGAGATCCGCAAGCTCGATGAGGCTGTGAAGGCTGCCTTTGAGATCGGATTTGTATTCAACGTTTACGCATTAGGTGAAGAATGCCTGCAACGTCTTGGCTTCAAACCTGAACAATATTTCAATTTCGACTGGAACCTGCTGGAAGCACTTGGCTTTACACAAAGCCAGATCGATGCCGCCAATGATTATGTATGTGGTACCATGACCATCGAAGGAGCCCCATTCCTGAAAGAAGAGCACTATCCGGTGTTTGACTGCGCCAATAAAAACGGCAAGAAGGGACAACGCTACATACACGCGCATGGTCATATCCGTATGATGGCTGCAGCCCAGCCTTTCATAAGCGGTGCCATTTCCAAGACCATCAACCTTCCAAATGAAGCCAACCTGGCGGAGATCGCTGATTGCTATATGCTCAGCTGGAAACTGGGATTGAAAGCCTGTGCACTTTATCGCGACGGATCAAAACTAAGTCAGCCTCTCAGTAATAAAAGCGATTCTAAAAAATCTGACGAAGAAGTTAAAGAAGAAGCTACAGCCCAGACAGGCGAAAGCCAATTGTTGGATGTAGGTAAATTAACTGTAGAAGAATTATTGGAAGAACTGCAGAAACGTATGCAGGCATCACCCGATACAAAACTCAAGCGCCAGTTGTCAAGAATAGTTGAGCGCAAGACCCTGCCGGCTAAACGAAGGGGATTCACACAGAAAGCTAAAATCAATGGTCAGGCTATTTTCTTAAGAACCGGAGAATACTCAGACAGCACATTGGGTGAAATCTTCATCGATCTGGCCAAAGAAGGCTCAACTTTACGCAGCCTGATGAACTGTTTCGCTATATCAGTTTCTGTTGGCCTTCAATATGGTGTTCCGCTGGAAGAATTTGTGGAGAAATTTGTTTTTACCAAATTCGAACCTGCCGGTATGGTTGATCATCCGAATATCAAGAGCACAACTTCCATTGTTGATTTCGTATTCCGTTGCCTGGCCTATGAATACTTAGGCCGTACAGACCTGGTACATGTTCTCGACAGGCCTGAAGTGATGAATGCCGGTACAGACGACTGGGATGATGTTCCAGGACTGGAATATGAGAAGAATACACCGGAATTGTCTGATGTTCGCGTCATTGCTCCTTCAACACCAAATAACAGTGGTGCATCTGCCAATCCTGCCAAAGCACACAGGGCACAAGGTGCCATGAAAGCAGAGACCGCAACACAGGAATACATGAAGAGCATGCAGAGTGATGCTCCGGCTTGTAATACATGTGGGCACATAACAGTGCGCAGCGGCACCTGTTACAAATGCCTTAACTGCGGAAACAGCATGGGTTGCAGTTAATCGTAGCAGTTAGTATAGATTGTCAAACACGGATGGTTTTTATATTGAAGCGCCATCCCGGTAAAACGGGATGGCGTTCTTTTGGGGGAGTGGAAAGTAAAAAGTTGAAAATCGAAAGTAAGTGGATAATTATTTCTTTTCATAATCCATTGGTCAGCAACGAGTAGATGCATTATGATTATTTTTATATGTTAAAAATCCAATTTTAGCACAATCATTGCGTTTATAATCCGGCTCGTTTTTAATCCTAAATACAAGGTTAGTAGCATTTAAATTTACCCGAAAACACTCATTATGAAAAAGTTGCTCGCATTATTCGCCCTGATCGTTCTGCTGGCCTCCTGCAGCCGGTCTGTAACGCCTTATGAGGCTGCTAATAAGCATTATAAAAGCTGTCGGCCAATCAGGTAATTTTCCTGATTCTTATTGTTCCTTCGTAATTTCATCGTGTCATTGCGGTTAAGTGTAAAAGCTTTAATTCCATTCTTATGATACGGTTGAAAACAATACTGCTATTCTGTAGTTTTTACTTTTTCTTTTTTTCATCCTCCATTGCACAACAGGCTATCATTTCCGGCCCGATGATCGGGCAGGTAGAACTGCGTACTGCAGCGATCTGGCTTGAAGTTGATCCAGGAGTAAACAGTATTCAACTAAAGTGCTGGAGATCAGGGTCCGATAAAAAAACAAGTAAGATTATAACCTGGAAAGGAGTACCCGGGAACGAATTTAATCCAGTAATATTCCAGGTTGGGGGCCTTGAACCGGCAACAGCGTATACATATGAAATTGAATGCCGCACAAAGAGCAAAACAACAGTAACAGAAGGCAATTTCATCACTAAGGAACTATGGCAATGGCGGAAACCGGCGCCTGATTTCAGTTTCATCAGTGGGAGCTGTAATTATGTAAATGAACCGGTCTACGACCGCCCGGGAAAACCCTATGGCGGTGATTCTTCTATATTTTTACCCATGGCCAAAGAAAAGGCCGACTTCATGTTATGGCTCGGCGATAACTGGTATACCCGTGATGTTGATTTTAATTCAAACTGGGGATTATGGTACAGAGCTTCACACGACAGACGCATTCCGGTTCTTCAGCCATTATTGAAAGCTATGCCGCAATATGCTATTTGGGACGATCATGATTTTGGGCCAAATGATTTTGGAAAAGAATTTGTACTGAAAGAAGAAAGCCGCGAAGTATTTTCTCATTACTGGGCAAATCCATCTTACGGAGAGTATGGAAAAGGGACATATACCAAGATGTCTTTTTCTGATGTTGATATTTTCATGTTGGATGACCGTACATGGAGAAGTTCCGATAAACTGTCAGACAGTCTCAATGGCAAGCCTAATCCTGATAAGCGAATGTTTGGCGAACAGCAGATGGACTGGCTCAAGAATGCGCTTGCTGGAAGCGGGTCAACATTTAAGATCATCGCAACCGGAAGCCAGGTTCTTAACCCTTTATCTCCCTTCGACTGCTTCCGCAAGTTCCCCCTTGAATATTACGAACTGATGAATTTCATTAAAGAGGAGAAGATAAATGGGGTGATTTTTCTTACCGGCGACCGTCACCACAGTGAAGTGATCAAAGTGGAGGGACTGGTTCCTTATCCTTTATATGATATTACTACTTCTCCGCTGACTTCAGGTACCCACGTGTTTGGCGAAACAGAGAAGAACAATCCGTATAGGGTATTTGGATTGGATCAGAAACAGAATTATGCGCATATTTCAATCAGCGGAAAACCCAAAGAGCGATTACTATCGGTAAGGTATAAAGGCATTAAGGGTGAGCTATTGGGTGAGTGGAGTGTAAAAGAAACAGTGCTGAGAGGGAAATGAAATGAGATTTCTAATCCTGAAAGAAATACATTCGAAGTGAAATTTCAAATTCAGACATCATTGGAAATAATATAGAGACCTCTAATTAAAATGTTAGCATTTAAAACGAATTATTTTTTAGATGAATATCAACTTTAAGGGAAATCGTAAAAAAAAGATATTTATACTTACATCACTTTTTATTCTAAGCATGTTTCTGGTTATCCTGATTTTTTTTCAGGATATAATATATAAGCCTTCAACCTGCCTTTGCGCAAAAATATTTTCTGTAGATTCGGCCGTTTCTTTACCTGCATCAAAAAGGTTGGTGGGTGGAGGGCACTATGTATATACAATACAGACTGCCAGAAAAAACTGCCTTGAATTTTATCAGAATGAGCTGAAAGAATGGAAAGCCAAACAACGTAGTATAGAAAATAGTTCTATCGGGGACAGTTCATTTTTTGTTGCAAAATGTCAGTAAAAAAGAAATTGATTAATTGGATAATTGATTGCTATAAATGGAAAAGTAAAAGTTTTCAATTATAGGTTTTTTCTTTTTTGTCTGATCAAAATATTTGGCAATAATTATATAGTCAAACTGGTTGACTGTGTCTGCACTTAAAATTTTATCTTCAAATGTAATACTGGATTCTTTATAAGGTTTTGTCTTTAAGTCGAACCATAAGTTTGTGCCATAAAGAGAGCCACTGCAAAGGTATTTTTTGTTGCCTGAAATTTTTTCATTGATTTTATGGGCAGTAATATTTATTTGTGGGTCTCTTTCTTCATAAGGAAAGATCTTCTTATTGAAATTTAGAAGCATTAATACTTGAATTGCAATAAGGCATGTCAGGAGATGTTTTGATTTAACTAAGGAAATGTAATGCTGAAATGGTTTGAATATTAGAAAAGTCATTATGAACCCATAGTACATAAATGTTCTCGGGAATGGGATCACAGAGTGAAGCAATAGCATTACCGGAACTATTAAAATGAATAAGCCATAATCACAGGTATCTTCGTTTTTTTTATATAACAGGCAGTAAAAAAAAGAGATCATAAGGAATGGCAAAACCAACAGAAAGGAAAATCCAAAGATTTCATTAACTGATTGAATGAAGAAACCGGGAAGGTTGCCAAGCACTTCTATTCTGCTAATTGGCCTGACATATTCATTCCCAACCAGTGATTTAATACCGTTGACTATAATAATAGGAGTATATAAAACAATTACTGCTATTATTGTAGATAAAATTGTTATGACTTGTTTTTTTAAAACCGTCCTTCTTTTCAGGAATATGAAAAGATGTAAAGTAACGAAAGGATAAAGAAATGAAGGCATTGTAAAGAATCCAAGTGTTGATGAAAGAAAAAGCCAGGCCCAGAATTTCTTTTCATTAGATTGACTTACTATTTTATAGCTGCAGTACAGGGCGATAATAAAGAAAAGGTACACAAGTGCGTAGCCGCGCGACATATAACTATAAAAAATATTCAGGAACAATACACTGGTGATACCTGTAATGACAATGGCTGTTTTTTTATTCAGGAAACTGGAGATAAATTTATATGTAAACAATAAACCTATCAAATTGATTATGATGGAAGAAATTCTTAACGTAAATAATGCAGGGAGGAATGGGATATAGCGGGTAAAGTTTGTGATTACTGAATGTAATACATGATTATTAGGGAATGGATAATAAGATAAGGATACCAAAGGGTTTCGAGTAGTAAAAACCAGGTATGTAAGGGCCTCATCAAAACTAACCGGCATTCTAATGGCATAATAGACCGAAGCCAAAAGTGGCAGAAACAGGATATACCGGTATTTATTCTCGAAAAGATCCTGGAATAATTTTCTTAGACTGTGTCCAAAATCGTAAGTTCTGGAAAAGAGAAATGTATAGAAACGATCATATGATAATAGCAGCAGAAATGTAATTAAAGAAAGGAATGTGAGATATAGTTGTATGTA
>JAHEEX010000068.1 GCA_024640465.1 Sphingobacteriales bacterium
CACCCCATGTTCCTTCATTTTGTCTACAAAAGTTGAAGGTGTCATAGAACCGCCAATTTCCGCGATGATGATATTCGTTTCTACGGGAAGAACTTCTTTTACAAACGATTTTTTGGACAATGCATCAGCAATTTGCCTGGCATGCTCATGGTCTGTTTTTAACCGGGTCACATGGTGCTGAAGGGCAAAAAGACCGGCTGCTGCCAGCATTCCGGCCTGGCGCATACCGCCTCCAAAAACCTTCCTAACCCGACGGGCTTTTTTGATAAAGGCAGTATTCCCCAATAAAAGACTGCCAACCGGCGCCCCCAGGCCTTTGCTTAGGCAAATGGAAATACTGTCGAAAACTTTTCCATATTGTAAGGGGGTTTGCCCGGTGGCTTCAAGTGCATTGAATAAACGGGCTCCGTCCAGGTGGAGTATCAGGCCTTTTTCCTTACAAACGGCACTGATTTGTTCAATTTCCTGCCAGTTGTAACAACTGCCCCCGCCGCGGTTGGAGGTATTCTCCAAACCAACCAGCCGGGATACTGGTTTATGTACATCATCAGCATTGACAGACTGTTCAACCTGGGTGGCGGTAATTCTGCCCCTGTTTCCGGTAATCAGCCTCACGGAACAGCCCGAATTAAAGGCAATTCCACCCCCTTCATACTGATAGATATGAGAATCCAGGTCGCAAATAACCTCATCTCCGGGCTGGGTATGGCATTTTATGGCAATTTGATTGGTCATGGTGCCGCTAGGACAAAAAATGGCGGATTCCATTCCAAAAAGATTTGCAGAGAAATTTTCCAGCTCATTAATGCTGGGGTCTTCCCCAAAAACATCATCGCCCAAAGGGGCCTTTTGCATGAAAGCCAGCATGGGCGCGGTAGGACGGGTTACAGTGTCTGAGCGGAAATCGATTGCCATGCAGCGAATTTAAGCGAAGCGGGCCTTTTTTGAACATAAATGAGGTAAATTTGTAATAATCGAATAGGTTTGTCTTGTACCTGCTATTAACCTTTTTTCCACAAAGGCTATGAAAAACAAAAAATGGTGATTAAATTTGCCACACACCATACGGATGGTATAACAGAAATAACGTTTCTTTTACATCTTATTCTGACTATTCCCCGTCTCTACCCTAATAAAACGTTTAAGTATCTGTGCGATACTAAATCATCCATTGTATGAGGCAACTAAAAATAGCAACACAAATCACCAACCGCGATTCTCAAGCGGTGGAGAAGTATTTGCAGGAAATTTCCAAGATCTCGATGATCACTCCTGAAGAGGAGACCACCTTGGCGCAACGTATCAAGATGAATGATCAGAAGGCATTGGATAAATTGGTTCAGGCGAACCTCAGGTTTGTGGTATCTGTTGCTAAGCAGTACCAGCACCAGGGTCTTTCACTTAGCGATCTTATCAACGAGGGCAATCTCGGTTTGATTAAAGCAGCCCAGCGTTTCGATGAAACCAAGGGTTTTAAATTCATCTCATACGCCGTATGGTGGATTCGCCAGTCCATTTTACAAGCGTTGGCAGAGCAGGGCAGATTAGTCCGCCTGCCTCAAAACAAAATTGGCACCTACAACAAAGCGAATAAAGCCTACATGGCTTTTGAGCAGGAACACGAAAGGGAACCCTCTACCGAAGAGTTGGCCGAATTGCTTGAAATGAGCGAAACGGAGATCAACAATATCTTCCAGAGCAATACCCGTCACACTTCTCTGGATGCACCCGTGCACGAAGCAGAAGATGTTGCGATGGGCGATCTGCTGCAAGGTGGGGACGATACCGATGACGATGTGATCAAGGATTCACTTCGCGCTGAAATCCGCAGGGTACTCAAATCATTGAGCCCGCGGGAAGCTGAGATTGTGAATGCTTATTTCGGACTTGACGGCGAAAATGGGGTAACCATTGAGCAGATCGGCCAGAAATATGATTTAACAAAAGAACGCATCCGCCAGATCAAGGAAAGGGCGATCAAACGCCTGCAGAAAGCACGTTACAGCAACGCGCTGAAAGCATACCTTGGATAAGAAAAAATTAACAGTTTAAAGCCCCGCAATTGCGGGGTTTTTTTTTATTCCTGAACCTGATGAGATTATTTTTGTTCTTGATTTTGTGGATATGAAGAAACTGTTCCTTTTATTGTTCGTCTTGGCCTCTGTCTCCTGTGAGAAAGACATTGATATCAAACTCGATGATACTTCTGAATCACTGGTTGTTGATGGCAGCATTGAAAATGGTCAGCCGCCTTTGCTGATTCTTTCCAGGAGCCTGAATTATTTCAGCAAGATCGATCCGGAAATTCTGCAAAATTCATTTGTACGGCATGCGGAAGTTTATATTAGTGATGGTGCAAAAAAGCATCGGTTGAAAGAAGATTCAGTTGTTAATTCAACAGGGAATGCCATTTATTTTTACAGTAATGACCCGGCCAATCCTTCCACTGCAATTTTTGGGGCATTAAATACCACCTATACACTGGAAATTAATGCAGATGGAAAACAATATAAGGCATCAACAACCATTCCGGCCATTTCCCGCAGGATTGATTCCTTATGGTGGGATTCTATTCAAATAACAAAGCCGGAAGACTCAAGCCTGGTAAAGATGATCATCAAGGCCACTGATAAGCCCGGACTGGGCAATTATATAAGGTATTTCACTAAAACAAACCGGGAGCCTTTTTATCCCGGATTTAATTCTGTGTTCGACGACCAGGTGATTGATGGTACAACATATACTTTCCCGGTTGACAAAGGAGTGAATAAAAATGCAGAGATCAAGGATGATGCTTTTTTCTTTAACCGTGGGGACACCGTGGTTTTAAAATTATGTGATATTGACAAGGTCACTTATGATTTCTGGAGGACATTTGAATTCAGTTTCCAAAGCGTGGGAAATCCATTTTCCAGCCCGGTGAAAGTACTGGGAAATATATCAAATGGTGCATTGGGTTATTTCGGCGGGTATGCGGCACAGTATCGCACCCTGATCATTCCTCCCCGCTAAATCTTTATTACCGTTCTTATGTGACCTTGGTAACCTATAATTGCCCTGAAGGTCGTATTTTTGTCAACTTATTAATAAAGGAACATGGCGAATACAGAAACAGAAAAAGTGCATTGCCTGATTATTGGATCCGGACCGGCAGGATATACTGCAGCTATCTATGCATCTCGTGCAAATCTTAAACCTGTCCTATACCAGGGTATACAGCCCGGTGGCCAGTTGACCATTACTACTGAAGTTGAAAATTATCCCGGGTATCCGGATGGGATCCAAGGTCCGGAAATGATGGTACATTTTGAAAAACAGGCAGTACGTATGGGTGCGGATATCCGTTACGGCCTTGCCACCAAAGTTGATTTTTCACAACAGCCCTACCGTATATGGATAGACGATGAAAAGGAAATATTGGCTGATGCTGTGATTATTTCTACCGGTGCCTCTGCAAAATGGCTTGGTTTGGAAAGTGAGCAACGGCTCAACGGATATGGTGTAAGCGCCTGTGCGGTATGCGATGGTTTTTTCTTCCGTGGGAAGGAAGTTGGTATTGTTGGGGCAGGAGACACGGCTGCAGAAGAAGCCCTTTACCTGAGCAAACTTTGTACCACGGTACATATGATAGTCAGGAAAGATAAAATGCGTGCATCAATGGTCATGCAGGAACGCGTGCTCAATACACCCAATATTAAAATTTATTTTAACAGCGAAACGGATGAAGTGTTGGGAGAGAATAAAGTGGAGGCTGTAAGGATAAAAAATAATCAGACAGGTGAAAAACAGGATATACCCGTAACTGGATTTTTTATTGCTATCGGGCATCAACCCAACTCAGACATATTCAAAGGTTGGATTGATATGGATGAAGCTGGTTATATCAAAACCATTCCGGGTACTTCAAAGACCAATATTGAAGGCGTTTTTGCATCGGGTGATGTGCAGGATAAGATCTATCGCCAGGCTGTAACGGCGGCGGGTAGTGGTTGTATGGCAGCGCTGGATGCGGAAAGATATCTTGGGGCTAAGGGGTTACATTAAAAAATGGAAAGTGTAAAGTCGAAAATCGAAAGTGAAAGGCAAATACACTCACCGCAGTGAAAGAAGAACGCAGAGTGCAAGCTATGCTGGGCACCCCTCTCTGGAAGAGAGGGGCCGGGGGGTGAGTTAGAATAAAAAAAAACCGGGACAAACCCGGTTTTTTTATTGGACACCCTTTTACATTATCAATAGGTCGTGAAACTGGAAAGTGTCCTGGCGATCGTACCTGTAGTCGTGGCATATCGGCCCCTGAACACTATTGTATAGCTTCTTCTTTCTGCGGGGGAAATTCCATTAAGCTGGGCCAGGTTGGTTGTGGTACCTGTAGTTCTTACATAAAGCGTATCCGAGATGTTTGAGGCAAAAGGAATAAATCCCGTTACCTGAGCGGTGGATACATTTGTAAAAATATTGGCTTTACTTTTTAACGAGTATATATCAACGTTTGGTACTGGTGTGGTGGAAAAAACCAGGTTGGCAAACCTAAGTCTTGAAGTAGTATCTGTGGGTTGCTCTATTAGATCCTTAACCAAAAGGTATTTGGTATTATTTACTGTATCGTAAGTAAATACAGTATAATTGGCACCTGCATCGAATGTTGACGTAAAACTGATGGCCTTTTGAGTGCTTGTAACCAGCGTATCTTTTATCAGCATCTCCCTGTTACCGGCATCAATAGCTGAATAATACGATACGGATGGGAACAGGCCACCAAATGACAGACCTGCGCCTGTGATGGGAACATTATCCACATAAACATAATTACGGCTTGTGTTGATAACGGAATTATATACTTTGACATAAGACTTACTGCTTAAATCGGTCTGTTCCGGCAGGTAAATCTCCACTTCCTTTTTGCAAGCAATAAAACCTGCTGCAATAAGTACCGTAATTGATAATAGTTTAAAAAAATGTGTTGCTTTCATGTATCAAGAATTTTGAATTGTTCTTATTTCTGCGTGAACCATTGTTCTTTGGTATGGTAATCCAGATCAATAGCGCCAATGCGGGTAAGTTCTGCCACATTATACAAGTATTCCGAGTTGTACCTCGGCCTTGCCCTGTATGGAAGTTTACCATTATTGTTCACATAAAGGTCTGCACCGGATGGTGGGATGAAATCCGCATATACCTGACCGGTAGTTCCTTGTTCGATATCTGTATAATGATACCTTCTCATATCGGTCCAGGTTTCCAAAATGCCATGCCCATACAGTGCAATATATTTCTGCAGCATGATATGCGATAGCCTTAGGTTAGCGGAGGTGGGTACTACAACCGGGTTTGCGAGGTAGGCTGCTTTGATAGCAGGTGTAATCTGGCGGGCTGTCGGAACACCCGAATTATAATCAGACACGAGTAAGTCGAAATTGAGACTGATACCATCCCGATATGCATTCAGTGCTTCGGTTTTTAGTCCTTTGCGGTAATAGGCTTCTGCGAGCATAAATTTCATTTCGCTGGCAGTTATGATGGGAAAAGGAGCTGCATTTTTAAAGATATACCGGCAGGCCGCATCACTTGTTGGTGATGTTGATGTGGCAAAAGTTCCACCCCAGAAATTCTGTGGCTGGTCAGCAACAGCCAGACCATCTGCACCTTTATTGAGCCTTATTCCCTTGATGGTGTTATTGGTATTTTCCCTTAACAAATACCATGCTCTTGGATCGGAAACCCCAGAAAAAGTAGTATTGAGGCCGTTTACCAGGTTGGCGATATAAGCTGACTGCCTGAGAGTGCCTACATTATTCCTTAGAGGCCCGTAAAAATTAGCTGAACCAGAGATGCCTGAATTTGCAAACTTGGCTGTGGCATTATCAGCATTTGTCAGCATGGCAAGGTTGGCATATTTAATCACTGAATCAGGGCTGTAGGTTGACTTATTGCTCAAATGATGAAAGGATCGCGCGATTACTGCATTTGCGAATTTTTTCCATTTGTTCACATCTCCATTATAAAAGTAAGCATCACCAATGGCCAGGTTAGCCTGGCTGGTTTGTCCGCCAGTTTTATTCAAATACTCCAGCGCAATTCTTGCAATGATCCTCGCGGTGTCATATATTTCTTCCTGTGTGTTATACTTGAAAACAAGCTGACTGGTATTGAATGCTTCCGTCATGATAGCTTCGCCGTGTTGTTCAGTTAGTGTCAGCCAGCTCCAGGCCCTTATGGCATAACCTACACCCGCATAGTCCCATTTTTCATCTTCAATGGCCCAATCAATCATCTTGTTAAGATTTTGGCCCATGCCATAATAATGCATGGCCCAAACAGAACCCAAAACGTCACTTGCTCCTGTTGCTCCACTCATCTGGTCATATTGGTTACCAACACTATTGGTAGCCCAGAATTGTACATAACGTCCTACATACAATCCGTCGTTAGCGGTTCCATATGCAGAACCGGCGGCGGAAGCACTTCCTACAAAATTTCCAATGATGCCTGGTAGGAGAGTTTCAACGGGGGCTTTTACCAGTGCATTGGGATTGGCAAAAGCTTCATCAATTTTCTTTTCACAGCTATTAAGCAGGAAAATTGATGATAAAGACATTAGCGTTATAAATATTCTATTTTTCATTGTCGTCTTTTTTAGTTTTTAGAAACCAGCTCTTAATCCAAAGTTTACACCTAAAGGTGCAGGTAATGTACCAAAGTCAAATCCAAAACCACCTACGCCTTTTAATCCGGCAGTGCTGCTGTTAACAGCTGGATCTGCGCCGGTATAATTCGTTATTAGAATAAGATCATTTCCGGTTACAAAAAATTCAAGGTTTTTCAACCCTTTTATATTGCGCAGGTTGTACTTAGGAAAAACATAACTAAGCGTCACATCCCTAAGTCTTAACCAGTTTACGTCTTTTTCAATGAATGCTTCATCAGGCATTGTCATGTAGTAATCACTGTTATAGTAAGGGATTACAGAAATGGTGTTCACTGTTGGTGTGCTTGTATTTTGTTTGCCGTCCTGTAGTACTCCGGTAATTACCCTGGGAGTCATCCTGTCTTCTGTAAGCCTGCCCCTGCCATTCCGGGTGAGGAAATATTCTGTTCCATTGTAAATATCCCCGCCCATTTTCAGATCAAACAGAAAGCTGAATTTCCAGTTCTTATACCTGAATGAATTCAAAATACCCAGGGTGAAATCTGGATTTCTGTCACCCCGCACTTTATACAAACCATCTATTACCGGTAAACCATTCAATGGTGAAATAAGCACATCGCCTTTATCATTTCTCAGGTAACCTGTTGAGGTTATGGTTGTGGTTGGCTGATTTATTGAAATACCATTTCTTGCACCATTCACCCATGTATACGCATTGTAATATTCAGATACATTCGGTGGCATCTTGATTACTTTGTTCCACATCTTATTGAAATTCAGTTTCAGGTTCCAGCCAAAATCTTTTGAACTAAAGAAATTTGCATCAGCACTTATCTCTAAGCCGGTATTCCTGGTACTTGCCGCATTCTGAGTATTTAATACATAACCGGTACCATAACTTAACCTGAAACCTTCCACGATCTGGTCTTTGTTCAGGGTATTATAATAAGTGACATCAAGGCCATACCTGTTGTTTACAAACCTGAATTCAGCACCCATTTCATACGTTTGTTGCTTTTCAGGCCTCAGGTCTGGATTGGCATTTGTAAAACCGTAGGAATATCCGTTTCCGGATGCCTGGTTATTAACAAAGACAGATTGTGTGGAATAAGGCGAGTTCAGCCTTGCCGTTCCGGCCACAGATCCGCGAATTTTGAAATAACTGAATGCCTCACTTTTACGTAATCCGGGGATCATATCACTAACGATCATGCTCAGACTTGCACCCGGGTAATTATAGTTTCTGTTTTGTTCAGGCAGCGTGGAGGCTGATTCAAATCGATGTGTATAACTCAGGAAGATCATGTTTTTATAATTAACAGCGACCTCCCCGAAATAAGCGATCTGACGAAGAATTTGTTTGTTATATTCTCCAAAATAGTTTCTCAACAGCTTAACCCTTGTAGCTGGTGCGGTATTATTGCTGTCTGTTCTCAAAGGATCGGTAAGGTTGTTACCGGAAATGGCAAACATCTGGGTTTCATAATCCTGCCACATAGTTCCAAGCATCAGCCTTAAATTGAAATCACCCAGTTTCTTTTTAGCTGTGGCGGTAATCGTATGATTATATCCCTTATAGCGCAAGTAATAATTATCCTGAGCTCCATTATACGATTGCGGTATAAAGAAAGATTGCGGATGATAAACAGTGTAACCATCTGTCTTATATGTATCATAACCAAACCTGCCTGCAAGCGATAACCACTCAAACGGACGGATATTTATACCCAGTGTAGCAGTATATCGGTCTGTTACGTCCCTGCTTTTGTTTTTATACACACTGAAGAAAGGGTTGTCGTAATCCGCATTAGGGTTTGAATTGAATAGTGGTATTTTTTTACCGGATTCATCTTCATAGTCAAGGATGGAATTGGTATTGGGCCAAATCAACAAGCTGTTCAAATAACCGCCTGCACTTCGCAAAACTTTATCATTTACACTATTTACATAAGCAAATGAAGGAATAATGTCAATCTTGCTGCCAATTTTTGTTGTATTTGAAATCCGGAAATTAATTCTCTTGAAATCGTTTTCAGGTACAACGCCCTTTTGGTCAAAATAAGATCCCGAAACACGGAAAATGGAATTTTTTGTACCAAAGTCCATTCCCAGGTTATGGGTTTGAGAAAATCCTGTTCTGAAAAAAACACTTACATTATCAAACAATGGTGTATTGGGCGGGTAGGGTTCCCCAAAGTAACGGTACACATCTGCATTAACACCGTTAGTACCATTTTGATAGGCATCAAAAGTTTCCGGGAAGCGTGTGGCTTTTTGAATCCTGAAGCTATTGTCGTATTGTACTGCAAACTTATTTGATTTTGCTTTCCTGGTTGTGATGATGATTGCGCCTGAACTTGCCTGGCTTCCATAAAGTGCAGTGGCTTCCGGGCCTTTCAAAACAGTAACAGTTTCAATGTCGTTTGGATTCAAATCAGACATGCGGTTTGAATAGTCACTGTTTCTGTTACCTGGGTTTTGATTGGCCGTTGCAGGAAGTTCCCTGGCCAGACCAATGCCTTGTCCACCATTGGAATTCTCATCAATTGTTGAGTTATCCATTATTATACCATCAATAACAAAGAGTGGCTGGTTACTTTGTGAAAGTGAGTTGAACCCCCTCAGTACAACAGAAGATGATGCTCCCGCTTGTCCGCTGGTTGGCAAAACAGAAAGGCCTGATACCCTTCCCTGAAGTCCGTTTACAAAGTTTTCCCGCTGGGTTTCCTTGAGTTCTTCACCATTCACTTTCTGAACAGAATATCCAAGTTCCCTTGGATTCCTTTTGATATCAAGTGCAGTTACAACCACCTCTCCAAGAGTTCCTTCACTTGAACTCAGGCTGATCCTGGGGGATGCGTTATCTCCTACGGTAAATTCTTTAGCTGAATAACCAACTGAAGTCAGCACCAGCACTTCCCCCTTGGAAGCATCAATAGAGAAATTACCCCTGGCATCAGTTTGTGTTGCCCGGTTTGTTCCTTTAACCGTAACCGTAGCATTAGGTACTCCCTCATTATTGGAGGAAGAAACAATGGTGCCCCTGACCTTCACTGTTTGACTAAACACGGAAGTGACAGAGAATACCATCAGCGCTGTAAACAGCATGAACAGCATTTTTCTCATAAATAAAATTGTTTTGGTCTTAAAGAATCTTAGTCAGTTCAATTATGTCTTTTCTTAAAGGCTTTTCTGTTCTGAACTAAAAACAGGATAGTCTTGGTTTTTATTTGGGATATCATTTTTTCTGTTTGTTTTCAGATCACCTCAATACCTGCATCTTTATATGGTTTTAATAGGGTAGAATCAGGATCTGATTCGGTGATCAGAATATCAATGTCTTTCAAGGCGCAAACCTGGAAGGGCTGGTATGAATTTATTTTTTCGGATATGGAAACACAGATCACTTTTCTGGCTGATTCTATCATCGCCTTTTTGATCTGAACCACATCCCAGTCGTTATCCGTTATGCCGTGCTCTACATCAATTGCATTGATACCCAGGATACACAGGTCGGCACGGATTTGCCTGATCCTGGAAATGGCATCTCCACCCACCGTTATTTTAGCGCTTTTGGACACTTTATCTCCTATAAGAATGATTTCTATCCCCGGATGCTGCATGTATTCCAAAACTGCAGGAATACTTCCTGTTATAAAAGTTGCTTTAAGCGTAGGTGGAAGGGCACGAGCCATTTCCTGAATCGTGGTACCACCGGATGTCATTACAATCATGCCATCTGTTATCAGCTGAGCTGTTTTATCTGCAATGATCTTTTTGTGTGAACGGGAATAGATATAATTGCCCTGGTCGTAAAAATAATTGAAGGATCGGGAAAGAGCGCCGCCATGGACTTTAATAATGCGGCCTTCATCTGAAAGTTCCTGCAGGTCGCGTCGTATGGTATCTTCTGATACCTGTATTTCAACGCTCAGGTTAGACGACAATACCTTATTGTGCAGGTCTACCTGTCGCAATATATATGCATGTCTTTCCTTTTTTAACATCGGTTCTTTGCAGGGTTTTGGCGAAAATATGCTTAAATACCGCAAAAAAACGCAAAACCGGTTAGGTTTTTTTTTGATATTGTTAACATTTCGATTAAACCCTGCAAGCTAAAACGTGTAAGGCAGTTTCTTTAAAATACAAATCGGACACTGAGTGCTACTGCCGAAGCCTGAAAATTTACATTATTGATGAAATTGAGTTCTGGTTTCCAGTCGAGGCTGAGGTTGATGGGAACTGAAGGCAGGGTATAGTCAAGCCCAACGATCCCCATGGCACCAAAAACATTATCGCCTTTGAAAGCCACATAAGCACCGCCGCCAAAGAACCACTGCAGTCCCGGTGCGCCAAGGGGATATATCCTTTCATACAGTGCACCAACCGCAATGGGGTCAAAGCTAAGGAGTCCTTCGAGGGCGGTATTTTCGTTTAGATATCGCCGGTAGGATACAGATTGATTGATGGTTGCCTGTGCGGTACTGAGCCGGATACCAAGTGCATTTGAATGTTCCTGCCCTTTTACTATTTGTAATGAAGCCAAACAAATGAAGGCAAAGAAACATAACCATATTTTTTTCATTTTCGTCCGTTTGGGTTTACTAACGAAAAATAATGCCTTTACTTATACAGGATATTGCAATTAACAAGCTTTTAAATACTTACCTAACCGCAAAGATCCAAGGTTTGCTAACTTATATATCAGAAGCCCCGGTTCGTGTCTCCACGAACCGGAAATCAAATTTATATGATGATGGTTCGTGTAGACACGAACCATGGCACGCATTAATCAATTAAAGCTTTCATCACAATAAAAACAAGTGCTCCTGCCGCATAACCCAGCAGGGCCCAGATGGTTATCTTCTTCAGGTACCAGAAAAAATTCATTTTAACCAGTCCCATAGCAGCAACACCCGCTGCAGACCCAATGATCAAAGCACTTCCGCCGGTTCCTGTGCAATAAGCAAGGAAATGCCAGAAAAAATGATCTGTTGGATATTGTGCCAGGCTATACATACCTTGTGTGGCAGCAACAAGGGGAACATTATCTACGAGGGATGAAATCAGCCCGATCGACATTACTATGGATGATTCATTTTTAATATTCCCTGTTAACCAGCTGGCCAGGTTTGCAAGTATTCCGGTTGATTGTAATGCGGAGATGCTGATCAGTATTCCCAGGAAAAAAAGTATGCTGGGTGTATCCACTTTCCGGAGGGCATAGTTCACAGAAAAACGGTCTTTATCCATTTCGTCTTTTTCATGATGTATCAGTTCTGTCATGATCCACATCAGACCCAGGCCCAATAGCATTCCCATGAAAGGGGGTAAATGTGTATAGGTTTTAAATACAGGAACAGAAAGCAGGCATAAAAATCCGGTTAAGAAAACTGCTTTTCTTTCAAAAGGGGTTGATCTTTTTTCAATTTCTTCACGGTTGCTATCCATTGGCCTGATTTCTCCTTTCAGTATGCTGCTTAAAATGAGCAGCGGTACCAGGAGGCAAACCAGGCTGGGTATAAAAGAACTTTTAATGATACCCGCCGGGGTAATTTGTTTGCCGATCCAAAGCATGGTAGTGGTTACGTCTCCTATTGGAGACCAGGCTCCGCCTGCATTAGCGGCGATCACAACCATCCCTGCGTAAAACAACCTGCCGTCTTTTATGCCTATTAGTTTTCGGATCAGGGAAACCATAACAATGGTTGTAGTGAGGTTATCCAATACGGAGGATAAGAAAAAGGATACCAGGCTAATGATCCATAGCAGTTTCTTTTTATTGAGGGTCTGGATTTTTTCCAGGATAACTTCAAAGCCATCATGCGCATCAATTAACTCTACAATCGTCATGGCACCCAGCAGGAAAAAAAGGATCCCGGAAATTTCACTGAGTTGCTCCATGAGTGTATGAGAAACCAACGCTGTATCGTTTGCATTCAGGATATAAATGGTCCAGCAAATCACACCAGTAACAAGTGCGCTGGATGCTTTATTGATCCTGATCGTTTGTTCAAACATGATGGCCAGGTAGCCGGCTATAAAAACAAGGGTGATAATCCATTCCATTTCCTGTGTGTCTTCTTTACTTTGCGGTTATTGTGGTAATATAGTCTTTAGCCATTGAAATCGCTTTTTCTATTTCCTCCGCATTGCTTTCAAAATCCTTATCCTCCACTTCAATACACGCGGGACCTTTGTAGCCTACATCGTTGAGCGCCTTGAAAAAGGATTTCCAGTCAACATCTCCACGGCCCGGGATACGTGGTGAATGATATTCAAGAGGTGTGGCCATGATACCAACCCGGTTGAGTTTTTCCGGGTAAACTTTGGCGTCTTTAAGGTGTAAATGATGTAACCTCGATGCATAGTCGTAAATAGGTTTTACCGGGTCCATCATTTGCCAGATAAAATGTGATGGGTCATAATTCAGCCCAAAAAGCGGAGAGGGGATAATGTTAAAAAGCTGGTCCCAGATAGCAGGGGTGGTAGCCAGGTTTTTACCACCAGGCCATTCGTCCTGGGTAAAATACATCGGGCAATTTTCAATGCCAATCCGAATATTATATTCTTCTGCAACTTTTACAAGAGGAGGCCATTTCCGGCCGAACAGTTCCAGGTTCTCTGAAATATTTTTACCCGGATCACGGCCAACAAATGTGTTAATAACGGGAACGCCTAAACGGGATGCAGCCAGGATCATTTTCCTGAGATGATCCAGGTGGAAAATCGATTTTTCTTCATCAGGATCAAGAGGGTTGGGGTAGTAACCAAGGCCGGAGATAAAAATATTTTCTGCTGCCAGTTTTTCCCTGATTGCACTTATCCTGTTTTCATCGAGGGTATCAATATCGATATGGGTAACTCCTGCATACCTTCTTTCTGCTTTGCCTTTTGGCCAGCACATCATTTCCACACAGCTAAAACCTTTTTGAGCGGCAAAAGAAATGACTTCTGAAGTGGATTTTTCAGGCAGGATGGCGGATACCAGTCCGAGTTGTATCATAGTAGATCCTTAACGAATGAATGATAAAAAATCACCAATTGAAATCAACTTTCAGGTCGATCCCGGGATGAATACTTTCTTTAACCGGGCAGGTCATGGCAATTTCTTCGAGTTCCCGCTTTTGGCTCTCTGTTGCTTCAAAGCCGGGCGGATAATGAAATGTTAATTGTAGGCCGCTTATACGGCGGGGATTGGGGGACATTACCTTCAAGACATCAATATGAACGCCTTTTAAAGTCTCCTCCATCGACCTCATTTTAATGGCCATGGTGGTGAGCATACAACTGGCCAGTGCAGTTCCAACAAGGTCTGTAGGTGAAAACCTTTCCCCTTTCCCCTGGTTATCTGTTGGGGCATCGGTTTCAAAGCTGGATGTGGATTGCAGGTGGGTAGCAACAGTTCTCAAACTACCTTCGTATATTACATTGGAAGTCATTGTATATTTTTTGCCTAAATTTACGTTCAATAAACAAAACTCATCGCGTGAAACGAGTTGTAATTTTTATTCTACCCTTATTGGCTGCTTTTTCAACCCTGGCTCAGGATACACAATCCAATACAAACAAGCAGTCGAAAAACGAAAAGAAACAGGCAAAAAAGGCCAAGATTGATGAAATGGTGAGGCTCGAGGAGGAAGGGGAACCCACTTATCAGAAGCATACCATCTGGGGATTTAAACTCAATCACGATGGATATGGTGGATCTTATGAAATGGGCAAGATGAAAACGCCATATAAAGCAACTATTTACCAGTTTGAGTTCAATGAAAAAAAACATCCAAAAGAGGAAAAGCAAAGTACAGGAGATAACCTGGGTGGTGGTTTTGTAGTGTTGGGAAACCCATTCGTCTATGGCAAACAAAATATTTTTTATCAATTTAAGGCCGGAATCGGACAGAGCAGAATGATCGGTGGCAAAGGGAATAAGAATGGCGTGGGTGTATATTGGATTTATGCCGGAGGACTATCACTGGGCATGCTGAGACCTTATTATATACAGGTTGAATCGCCGCCAAATTCAGGCCAGATCAAGGAAATAAAATATTCACAGAAGGATAGCGCAGAATTCCTGGGAAATTTTATAGTAGGCGGAACAGGGCTCGCTAAAGGATGGGGAGAAATGAAATTTGTCCCGGGTGTGCATGCAAAAACAGCCCTGCGCTTCGATTGGGCCAGGTTCAATAATACCATCTCTGCCATTGAATTTGGCTTCAATTTCGAATATTATACCAGCGAGGTGGTTCAAATGGCTACCATAGAGGGGAAGAACTTTTTTGCCAACGGTTATTTATCCATACTTTTTGGTAAAAGAAAGTAAACTATTTTTGCCGCTTCATTGTATTGTATAAGGCTATGAGTGAAATGCAAACGGCGGCTCCGGTCGCGGAACAGAAAATAAAGAAACCCGACTGGTTAAGGGTAAAACTCCCGATAGGCGAGAGTTATAAGAAAGTACGTTCTCTGGTAGATACGCATAAACTGCACACCATCTGCGAAAGCGGAAATTGTCCAAATATGGGTGAATGTTGGGGTGAGGGTACGGCAACTTTCATGATACTGGGAAATATATGTACCAGGAGCTGTGGTTTTTGTGCTGTTGCCACCGGTAAGCCACTTGAACCTGATTTTGATGAACCACAACGAGTTGCTGAAGCTATTCATCTGATGAAGGTAAAACATGCGGTAATAACTTCTGTTGATCGCGATGAACTTCGGGACGGTGGCAGTATCATCTGGTATAATACGATCCGTGCCGTAAAATCACTTAATCCTCAAACCACCCTGGAAACCCTGATTCCTGATTTTAAAGGCCAGGTGGAAAATATTCAGCGAATCATTGATGCCGCTCCAGAAGTAGTATCCCATAATATAGAAACGGTGGAAAGGCTCACCCGCCAGGTGCGTATCCAGGCGAAGTACTGGCGCAGTATGGAAGTATTGCGGGTACTTAAAAACGG
>JAHEEX010000245.1 GCA_024640465.1 Sphingobacteriales bacterium
TATTGACTGGGTCAGCTGCTTTGCTTTAGCGGTAAATGAAGAAAATGCCTCGTTTGGCCGTGTAGTTACTGCCCCAACCAATGGGGCGGCCGGAGTTATACCTGCAGTATTACAATACTATATATGTTTTTGTGATGGATATAAAACAGACAGGATCATCCAGTTTCTGCTTACAGCTTCAGAAATAGGAAGCATTTTTAAAAAAGGGGCTACCATTTCAGCAGCAATGGGTGGATGCCAGGCAGAGATTGGTGTTTCTTCAGCCATGGCCGCTGCTGCCTTAACGGAATGTATGGGCGGCACTCAACGGCAGGCAGTAATGGCAGCCGAAATTGCCATGGAACATCATCTTGGCCTGACATGTGATCCTATCGGAGGGTTGGTTCAGATACCTTGTATTGAACGGAATACCATGGGGGCCATTAAAGCCATAACTGCTGCTCAATTAGCCCTGCAAAGTGCACCAGATTATGCAAAAGTGTCGCTCGATGCTGTAATTAGAACAATGTGGGAAACCGCAAAGGATATGTCGCACAAATACAAGGAAACTGCCGACGGCGGGCTGGCCATTCATATCCCAATCAGTCTACCTGAATGTTAACGAAGATTTTGCGTAAAAAATAACAATTTTGCTCAACAATTTGGTTTCCTAAATGTAATATGTCGAAACCTTGATAAATTCTGCTTACAATTAGTTAAACAAAGCAGAGATTAACTTTCTTTGATTTTAAAGGATAATACATGGCTGATATGCAATCGCCATCACAAAGGAAAACCCCTTTGTGGCGGATTTTAAAAGTATTGAGACTCGAAAAACAGGAAATAACCTCCGTTTATTTTTATGCCGTTTTAAATGGATTGATCCAGCTTTCCCTCCCCCTGGGAATTCAGAGTATTATCAGTTTTGTACTTGGTGGTTCCATTTCTACTTCCCTGGTAATTCTTATCATCCTGGTTGTTGTTGGCGTTTTCCTGGCCGGACTTGTGCAGGTAAACCAAATGAAGATCATCGAAAAGGTACAGCAGAAAATATTTGTACGCTACTCCCTGGAATATGCAAATCGAATTCCCAGGCTGGATATGAAAAGCGTTGACAACTATTATCTCCCTGAATTAGTGAACCGTTTTTTTGATACCATTTCCTTACAAAAAGGTGTTTCAAAATTATTGTTAGATATCCCAACGGCCTCAATACAAATCCTTTTTGGATTAATATTATTATCTTTTTATCATCCGGTGTTTATTGTTTTCAGCTTGTTGCTTGTAGCAATTATATCTTCCATCTTATATTATTCCGGATCAAAAGGGCTTGAAACATCCCTTGAAGAAAGTAAATATAAATATGCTGTGGCTGGATGGCTGGAGGAACTGGCCCGTGTAGTGAAGTCATTTAAATTTTCCAAAGGTACCCTGCTGAATCTTAGCCGTACCGATACCTTGGTTAATGGATATTTGAATGCCCGTACCAGCCATTTCCGGGTGTTATTATTTCAATACTGGTCACTTGTTTCTTTCAAAGTAGTGATTACCGCAGCCATGCTCATTGTGGGTAGTGTCCTGTTAATAAATCAGCAGCTCAATTTGGGCCAGTTTATTGCCGCTGAAATAGTCATTCTGCTTATTCTTAATTCGGTGGAAAAACTAATTATTAACATCGACAAAGTGTATGATGTGCTTACATCAGTCGAAAAATTAAGTACGATAACCGATAAGCCTCTTGATGAAGATGGGACTATTGAAATGCCAAAAAAACTTATCGGCATGCAGGTTCAGTTGAATAACCTGACATTTGAATTACAGGAAAAGACTATCCTGAAAGATATTTCATTCCTGGTGGAACCAGGAAAAAAGATCGCCGTAATGGGTGCGGACGGATCTGGTAAATCAACCCTGCTAAGGTTAATTAGTGGTGTTTTCCCTGAATATGAAGGGGGTATAATTATTGATAATGTGCCACTGCGAAATTACCTGGTAGATAGCTATCAGCAGCAGACCGGCGTATTGATCAATCAGCAGGATATTTTTTATGGCACTCTGCTGGAAAATATAACAATGGGGTATAACCTTATCAGGCCTGATGAAATAATGATGCTCTCTTCAAAGGTGGGACTTTCAGATTTCATTCAGGACCAGCCCAATGGTTTTGCAACAATGCTTGATCCTGTTGGAAAGCGGTTATCCAGGTCCGTTATTCAAAAAATACTTCTCCTAAGGGCATTGGTCAATCAGCCAAGGCTTTTATTACTGGAAGAACCATGGCGCGGATTGGAAGATCACAACCGGCAGAAGATCCAGGACTATCTTCTCGAAGACATTAAAGGAGTAACTGTTTTTGTTGAATCAAATGATGACGATTTTGCAAAACGTGCGGATGGCGTTTTAATTTTTGATCAGGGCGTATTGAAGTATTACGGACCCTGGATGGCAGGCTTATAGTAACCAGAAAATGTGCAGTTGTTTTAATGGATAAAACTAAAAAATAAAGGAAACTTTTTTACAGATATGCCAATCGATTTTATAAATAAAGATATGAAGACGCAGTGCCATGAGAACGATCTCAAGGCATATGATAATATATACCTCATCGGGCGTAAGAGTAATGTACGTAAATGGGTTCTTGGTACTTTCATTGTGATCACGGTAATTCTTTTTCTGCCCTGGACGCAGAATATCAGGGCACGTGGATTGGTGACAACACTCAGGCAGGAACAACGTCCGCAGGAAATACCCACGATCATTCCCGGCCGCGTTTTAAAATGGCATGTTAAAGAAGGCGATTTTGTGAATAAAGGCGATACCATTATTCAAATTGCGGAGATCAAAGACGACTACCTGGATCCTAAATTGCTTGAAAGAACAAAAGAGCAGCTTAAAGCCAAATCGCAGGCAGTTGAAAGTTATAAAAGTAAATCCGGGACGGCATCACAGCAGGTAGATGCCCTGAAACAGGGCCTTGATCTGAAGATAAATGAGATGAACAATAAGATCAACCAGCAGGTTCAAAAAATCAGGAGCGACAGCATGGAGTTGTTGGCTGCGGTGAACGATCTTAATATCAAAACGGAACAATTCAGGCGCCAGAAAGTAATGTACGATTCCGGACTGGTTTCATTGGTTCAGCTGGAACAGAGAAACCAGGCATTCCAGGAATCTTCAGCAAAAAAAACAAGTGCTGAAATTAAGTTCAACAATGCCAAACAGGAATATTTTCGTTTACAGATAGAAAGGAACGGAGAAATACAGCAATACCTCGAAAAGATTTCCAAAGCTGAGGGCGAGAGGTTCCAGGTTATTTCACAGATTCAAACAACGGAAGGTGAGATTTCGAAACTGGAAAACCAATATTCCAATTATACTATCCGGAATGGATTATATACCATCACCGCTCCGCAAACCGGACAAATTGTACGTGCAAAAAAAGCAGGTATCGGAGAAATATTAAAAGATGGGGAGATGATCATTGAAATTGTTCCTTCAGAAATAGACTATGCCATAGAAATGTTTGTTCGGCCTGTAGACTTGCCACTACTTGCCAGGGGACAAAAAGTGCGGTTGTTGTTTGACGGATTCCCGGCCATTGTATTTAGCGGCTGGCCAGAAGCTTCATATGGAACATTTGGCGGGGAAGTTGCGGCCATTGAAAACTCTTTAAGCGAGAATGGTTCCTACAGGGTACTTGTCAGGGAAGATACTTCGGATAAAGCCTGGCCAAAGCAACTGATGATGGGTACCGGTGCACAAGGCATTGCCCTTCTGAAGGACGTTCCTATATGGTATGAACTTTGGCGAAACATCAATGGATTCCCACCAGACTATTACAGACCTAAAGGGGATAAAGACAAATCCTCTTCCAACAAAAAAAAGAACTGATAAAACAGACCGTGCATTGATGAAACGTTTCCTCATATTATTGATAACATACTCACTATCAGGGATACCTGTAAATTCCATTGCACAGGTGAAAGATTCCCTGCTTGAACTATCCCAGGAAGAATTTCTGAATATCGTGCGTACTTATCATCCTGTTGCCAGGCAGGCTAACCTGATGGTTGATCGCGCAAAAGCAGAACTTATTGCTGCCAGGGCAGGATTTGACCCCTTGCTATATATGAGCGCCGAGCGGAAAACCTTTGATGGTAAAAATTATTACGACTGGTTTCATCCGGAATTAAAAATACCCACCTGGTATGGAATTGAAGTTAAAGCCGGCCTGGAAGAAAACCTTGGCGACTTATTAAATTCAGAATCTACACCTGGCAAATCGAGTTACCTTGGCGTAAGTGTGCCATTGGCAAAGAACCTGGTGATGGACAAACGAAGGGCTGTTTTGCAGCAGGCAAAAGTATTCAGGGAACAGAGCAAGGCAGAAAGATCAATCATGCTGAACGACCTTCTTTTTGATGCTTCATACAGTTACTGGAATTGGGTGAAGGAATATATGGTCTACCGCGTGTTGGAAGAAACCATTACGGTAAATCAAACCAGGTATGGACTGGTTAAACTTGGTTACAGGCAGGGAGACAGACCTGCTATTGATACAACAGAAGCATTGGCTCAATTGCAATCATTTCAACTTGCCCGTAATGACGCCTGGTTGCGCTTTCGCAATGCGGGGCTTGAAATGTCAAATTATATGTGGCAGGCTAATGATACCCCGTTTTATATGCCACCTGTTGTAATACCCGATACTTCATGGAACACAATAAACCTGAATAACCGGTCACTGCCGGTATTGGATACCCTTTTGAATATTGCTGCGATGAGTCATCCAAAACTTCAGTCATATGACTTCAAATTACAGATGCTGGATATTGACAGAAAGCTGAAATTTCAGGATATGTTGCCGGTGATGAACGTAAAGTACAATATCCTCAACTCAGGATATAATGTATTTAAGGGAGCAAGCTGGGGCTATTATGAAAATAATTATAAGTTTGGATTTGACTTTGGTATTCCGCTTCGGTTATCGCAGGGCAGGGGACAATACCAGGCGGCAAAGATTAAAATTGCGGAAACCAATCTTGATTTGTCGCAAACCCGCTTAGCGATAGAAAATAAAGTGAAATTTTACTTTAACGAACTGGCCATGTTGCAAACACAGGTTGGCATAGCTGAAGATAATTATAATAATTACCTGCGTTTATACAGGGGGGAGGATACACGGTTCCGTATAGGCGAAAGTTCACTATTCCTGCTTAATGCCAGGGAAAATAAAGTACTTGAATCCAGGCAAAAATTAGTTGAACTGAAAACTAAATTCTATACTTCTTACCAGGCCCTGCAATGGTCTACGGGACAGTTGAGATGATCTTTTGTAACTGCCATAAATAAAAAATCAACAGAACCATTAATTTAATTCGGCAAGCGATTCCGGGCTA
>JAHEEX010000069.1 GCA_024640465.1 Sphingobacteriales bacterium
TATAGCCGGTATCTTCAAGCACCGTTATAAGACCGAAAAGAATCATGATCTGGGGAACGAAAACCAGTATTCCGCCAAGGCCGGCCACGACACCATTTATCAGCAGGTTGCTGAACCAGCTTTGGGGTAAAACCCGGCCCAACCACTGGCTTAATTCACCAAACCCCCAGTCAATAGCATTCATCGGGTATTCGGCTATCCAGAAAACACTCTGGAAAAGGATAAAAAGTACCGCCAGCATGATTATATACCCCCAATATCTGTGAAGTAACAGGTTGTCCAGGCGTTCTGAAATCATCTTCTTTTTCTCGGGGTCTGGCTCAATAACAGAAACCTGCATGATTTCCCTAATACGACTGTATCTCTGCTGTATATCTTTTGCCTGAACACGGGTATGATTGAAGCCGTTGTTTTTTTCTATTTTTTCAATTATTTCCTGGGTTTGGTCTGCAAAGCCAAAAGATTCGTGATGAATGAGATAATGTACCGCCGTATAATCACTTATTGCAGGGAAGATGGTTTTAAGTTCACCCACAGCTTCCGGTGCCAGGCCGGAGGCAAGAATGAAATTTTTTTCTTCTTTAGGTAATTTTTTTTGAAGCTCCCCCGAAATGGCCCTGTCAAGCTCGTCCATTCCTTTGTTTTTCCTTGGGTTGATGGTAACAACAGGGGTCTTTAGTTCGGCCGAAAGCCTCTCAACATCTATTTTTATACCCTTTTTCCTGGCCAGGTCCATCATCGTTAGGGCTACAATCACGGGCTTGTTCAAGTCTATGACCTGGGATACATATAACAGGTTTCTGCGAAGGTTACTGGCATCCGCCACAACAATGATTAAATCAAGCTGTTTAGAAATCGGCTCCATAAGTGCCTGATATGCAACCCATTCGTCGGAGCGGCGTGGATAGAGGCTGTAAGATCCGGGCAGGTCTATGATGGTTGCGTTCCGGTTCCCCGGGAGGGTACAATCGCCCGTTTTTTTCTCAACAGTAACACCGGGAAAATTACCTACTTTTTGATTCAGCCCGGTAATAGAATTGAACAGCGAAGTCTTTCCGCTGTTTGGGTTTCCGATTAAAGCGATATGTGCCCTGGGTGTCAAACGTTGATAATTTGTAAAATTACATCCAAAACAGCTATGCCCATTTACGAAAGAGGTAAAAACGTCAGAGCCAATTCTATTTTAATTGTTTGCAGCGAAAAATTAATCGCTAATCCGCCCGCACCGTTTAACTTTGCCCCGAATTGAACACTTTTTCAGCCATGAAACGCATTTTCTTCTTTTTGATTATTTTAACCGAAGCCACGTTTGCCCAGAAATTAAAAAAGGCGGACAAAGTCATTCTCCAAAATCTGAAGTCCCATATTGATTTTCTGGCCGACGATAAACTTGAAGGAAGAAGGGCCGGGTCTGCCGGAGAAAAACTTGCCACAGAGTACCTGGTAAATCAGTTTAAAGCAGCCGGGCTCAGCCCCGCAGGAGTTAATGGAACCTATCTCCAGCCTTTTGATATTTCCGACGGGAAACAGATTTTAAAAACCAGCATGTTCAGGATTAACCAGCATGAACTGCTGGCGGGATCAGATTATTTTCCCCTTGCCTTTAGTCCAAACAGTGCTGCAATTGAAGCAATGGTTTCTCCGTCTTTAGCAGAAACCGGTCAGCCATGGTTCAAAGATATTGGCGATATCCTGTTGAACAATAAAGAAAACCCCCACTTTGATCTGGAGGCACAATTACGCAATGAGATAAAGAATGCATCAGAGAAAGGTGCAAAAGCGCTGATTTTTTTCAACACATCAAACCTGCCCGATCAATTAAGATTTGATGCAAAAGACAAAACAGATCAAGCACCCATCCCGGTTCTATATCTTACTTCTTCTGCCAAAGAAAAGTATATGAACGATTTGTCTGCAGCCTACGATGCGAAAATAAAAGTCGATATCGGACCTAAAACAAGGCAGGCAAATAATGTTGTTGCTTATATCAATAATGGAGCAGAAAAAACAATTGTGCTGGGCGCCCACTTTGACCATCTGGGTTATGGTGAAGACGGAAACTCCATGATGAGAACCGGCGAAAAAATGATACATAACGGCGCCGATGATAATGCCAGTGGAACAGCAGCCATGTTGGAGCTCTCAAAATTGATTAAGAAAACAAAGTCCCCAAAGAACAACTTTCTTTTCATAGCCTTTTCGGGCGAAGAGCTTGGGCTTTATGGTTCTAAATATTTTGTTGAAAATCCTTCCATATCCCTTGATAAAGTAAATTATATGATCAACATGGATATGGTTGGCCGCTTAAACGATAGCAGTAAAACCATTACTGTTGGGGGCTTTGGAACCTCTCCCTCCTGGAATGAAGTTTTATATGGTGTAAAAAAACCCGGCTTCAATATTAAAATTGATTCAAGTGGAACCGGCCCCAGCGACCACACATCTTTTTATCGTAAAAATATTCCGGTCCTGTTTTTCTTCACAGGGTTGCATTCAGATTATCATCGCCCCTCAGATGATGCCAACAAAATTAATTATAATGGTGAGCTGCAAATCGTGAACTATATAAATACTGTGGTAGTAAAAACCCAGGACATGGGAAAACTTGCTTTCTTAAAAACAAGGGAACAGCAAACATCCACTTCTGCGCGTTTTAGCGTATCCATGGGTATTATGCCAGACTATACATTTAGCGGCGCCGGAGTTAAGGTCGACGGTGTGTCAGACGGACGTCCTGCAATCAAAGCCGGAATAAAAACAGGCGACATCGTAACACAATTGGGTGACTACAAAATCAGCTCCGTTGAATCATATATGCAAGCACTGAGTAAGTTTAAAAAAGGCGATGCAGTAAAAGTGGTTGTAAAAAGAGGAGCAGAAGAAAAAACCTTCGATATCGTTTTTTGATATGAGAATAAAAATGGACAACAGCCTCATGGTGGAGGAGTTCCTTGATGGAACCCGCCTCCTGGGAATTGTTGCTCCCATTAAAAGCTATCAGTTTTGCTGGCTGTTGAATCAATATCTTCAGATCGATTTTCGTATTAATCACGACATTGAGATCCAGTTGGATAAAAAAAAGCGGAAATATTTTTTTTCCATCTACGAATACAACGAGCCTAACGGATCCAGGACACACTATTTATATAACAACCAGTTTGACGGGGAATACCTGTTACCCGAATTTAAACACCTTGATTTTCTCTGGTTACTTAAAGGCGATTTTACAAGCAACCAGGAGCTGCTTCAACTACAGCAATCAATCAAAACCATTTCCGGGGTACAATTGGTTATGGAACTTACAGCAGACAAGATCAAACACAAGGCACATCTCGTTTTTTAATTTATAATGATGCTTTTTATGTGGGAAGAAAAAGAGAATAAACTCTACAAGAGGTTTGAATTCAAAAATTTTTCTGAGGCATTTGGATTTATGACCAGGGTAGCCATTGAAGCAGAAAAAATGAACCATCACCCCCTTTGGACCAATGTATGGAACCGTGTGGAGATTTGGCTATCCACTCACGACGCCGGTGATGTAGTTACTTATAAAGACAGGCAATTAGCCGAAAGTATTGACCAGCTTTTGTGATAAATGTATGGAGGAAAACATGCAGATATTACACACCTGGAACCTTAATGCAAAGGCGTGGATCAATACGATCGCCAATAATGGAATTGAAACAAGAAGGCTGGTTACAAATAAGGCCATTGAAGAAGCCATAATTTCATTGGAACCTAAAAGTGTACTTGATTTAGGTTGTGGCGAAGGGTGGTTAATCAGGGCACTGCATGAAAAATTACCCAATACTGATTTTACAGGAATTGATGCGGTCCCCGCTTTGACTGAGGCGGCAGAAAGATACCTTCACACTGCAACATTTTTAACCCATTCTTACGAATCGATTATCAAAGGAGAATATAGTCCTTCTGATACATTTGATGTTATTGCAATAAATTTTGCCTTGTTTGGAAATGATATAGTTCAGGATTTGTTGAAGGTCATCAGGCCGTTTATTTCTTCCGGGGGCCACCTCGTAATACAAACCCTTCACCCTTACACGGCCAATTCAGGAGAGTCGTATACAGATGGATGGAGGCAGGGAAGCTGGAGTGGATTTTCTGATGATTTCAGGTCGCCCGCGCCATGGTATTTCAGAACTTTCGAAAGCTGGATTTCCCTTTTTACAAGCAGCGGATATATCATAAAAAAAATACAAGAACCCATACATCCAAATTCCCACCAGCCGGTATCAGTTATTTTTACCCTTTCGGTATAGGACTTATGTTATCAGCTTTATTTTACGAAAACCAATTTATCGGCAGCGCCGATTATTTGTCCAACAGGATTCAGATATTCCTGCAATCCTGATTTGTTTAAGACGTCCTGCACATCTTTAAGGGCCGCAGGATCAACAGCTATTAGCAGACCGCCATTTGTTTGAGGGTCTGCAAGAAGCGCCCTGGAATCGGCCTCATTTAGTGATGAGTCGAAAGAAACATGGTGCCCGTAACTGTTCCAGTTTCTGTTGGTGCCTCCAGGTATAAATTTATTGGCAATACCTTCTTTTACACCGGCTAAAATAGGCAGTGTATCAATAAAAATATGAGCACTAACGCCACTGCCGCCGGTCATTTCAATCAGATGACCCAACAATCCAAACCCGGTAATATCTGTCATGGCATGAACGCCTTCAATTTCTCCTAAAGCAGCGCCGGTTTTATTTAAACGAACCAGTTGATTCACAAAAGCCGCATAATATTCCGGATCTAGTGCATTTCTTTTTTGTGCTGTAGACAATACTCCCGTACCCAGGGATTTGGTCATTAATAACAAATCTCCAGCCTTTGCCGTATTGTTTTGTTTAAGGTTTTTAATGGCAACAAGGCCATTCACCGCCAGTCCAAAAATAGGTTCGGGGGAATCAATACTATGGCCGCCAGCCAGCGGTATTCCTGCTTCGGCACAGGTTGCTCTTGCGCCTTCCAAAACTCGCTTGGCAATGTTTGCGGGGAGCTTATCAACAGGCCATCCCAGGATGGCAATAGCCATTAATGGTTTTCCGCCCATTGCATATACGTCGCTGATGGCGTTTGCAGAAGCGATCCTCCCATAATCATAAGGGTCGTCAACAATAGGCATAAAAAAATCCGTTGTCGATATCAGGGCAGTACCATCTCCCAGATCATATGCAGCTGCATCGTCTTTCGAATGATTACCAACAAGTAAATTTTTGGATTCAGGTGCCTGTATATCGGTCTGTAAAATCTGCTCCAGCACCTGTGGTGAAATTTTACAACCGCATCCTGCACCGTGAGAATATTGCGTTAACTTAACTATTTGATCTGTTTCCATATAATGTTTTTAGTTGCGTTTCTAAAATCCGGACATTGATTGTTGCATCTACTTTTTCGCAGGGAACCATATTGATCAACTGGTCTGCTCCTTCCCGGTTAGACAGGCTTTTTGTATATTTTTTATCGTAATACTTTAACAGTATATCAAAACATCCGCTGATATTTCCTTCCACCAAATAACCCAGGGAGGTCTTTGTTTCCAGGCCCC
Organism: Sphingobacteriales bacterium; assembly: GCA_024640465.1. Taxonomy (GTDB): domain Bacteria; phylum Bacteroidota; class Bacteroidia; order Chitinophagales; family Chitinophagaceae; genus Pollutibacter. The sequence goes on from JAHEEX010000069.1 coordinate 5,567, forward strand.
CAAGCCTTTTTTGAATCCGGGTAATAGCCGCAGCCAGATCGCCTTTGTTAAGTTTGCCATACGTTTCTGTAAGATATTTAAGGCGTTCTTCAAACGGAATATCCAGAAAATAGACAGGGGCCTTTCTCATTATTTCCCAAAAAGAGCCAGGAATGTTTACGGTGCCTATACGCTGGCTTTCATCTTCCAGCCAAATGGGATTCCCTGATCCGATTGTATTCGGTTGACCGTTACCGGTATGAAAATCTTTTTGCCTGATCCGGAAAATTTCTACACCCAGTTTATTTTCAAACATTTCCTGCGAAGGTTGTTGTGCCAGACCTATTGCTCCGAATGCAGATCCTTTATGATTAGCCAGTCCCTCGAGGTCAATAACCAATGACGCTCCTTTTGTTTGAAGGCTATGAAGCAGGTCTGTTTTTCCCGAACCGGTGTAACCTCCCAGAATATGAATAGGACCGGGGTCTGTAAATTGATCAAAAACCCAACCCCGGAATGTTTTATAACCGCCAGCCAAAGTATATACTTTGAATCCATAGAGATCGAGCAACCAGGCAACGCCTGCGCTCCGCATGCCTCCGCGCCAGCAATGGACTAATATCGGTTTTGTAGAAGAGCTTTTATTATAGGAACTTCCTTTTGGAATCAGCGTGGTATATTGCTGTGCAATTTCTTCAACCATACGCCTCATTTTGACACCAAAATAATCGAGCCCCGTTCGTATGGCGGATTCTCTTCCTTCCTGTTTATATAGGGTTCCTACTACAGCCCTTTCCTGGTCGGTAAATAAGGGTAATGAATATGCACCGGGAATATGTGCATGATTAAATTCTCCCGGACTGCGAACATCCAGAACGGGATATTCTGCCGACATCTCAATAAACTTTTGGATATGAATTTTTTCAACTGCCATTAGAAAGGCAAAGTTACCGTAACGCAATTGCTAAAACAACAATCGCCGGCTTAAACCGGCGATTGAAAAAAGCTATTATGATCTTTTTATTTATTCATGCTTGTCAGGAACTCATAATTGTCTTTAGTTCCACGCATTTGTTTCATCAGCAGGTTCATCGCCTCTTCACTGTTCATATCAGCAAGGTGGTTTCTAAGAACCCACATGCGCTGTAATACATCTTTATCCAGCAGGAGATCTTCTCTGCGGGTTGATGAAGCCGTAAGATCGATGGCCGGGAATATACGCCTGTTGGCAAGCCTGCGGTCGAGCACGAGCTCCATATTACCCGTACCCTTAAATTCTTCAAAGATTACTTCATCCATCTTGCTGCCTGTTTCTATAAGTGCAGTGGCAAGAATGGTTAATGATCCGCCGTTTTCAATTTTACGGGCCGCACCAAAAAATTGTTTTGGTTTCAACAGTGCATTAGCTTCCACACCACCGGATAAAACCTTACCGGATGATGGGGCTACGGTATTATGCGCCCGGGCAAGACGTGTGATCGAGTCGAGCAGGATGATTACATCGTGTCCGCACTCTACCAGTCTTTTCGCTTTTTGTAAAGCTATGGTGGAAACCTTAACGTGCTTTTCTGCCGGCTCATCAAAAGTAGAGGCGATAACCTCGGCCCTGACGCTTCTTTCCATATCGGTTACCTCTTCGGGCCTTTCATCAATCAGCACAACCATCAGGTAGCAATCAGGATGATTTTCTGCAATCGCGTTTGCCACTTCTTTTAAAAGCATGGTCTTACCCACTTTTGGCTGGGCTACAATCAAACCACGCTGACCCTTTCCAATAGGCGTGAACAGATCAATCAGCCTGGTGGAATAATTATCAGAACGGGTAAATAAATTCAGTTTTTCGTGCGGAAATAAAGGTGTCAGGTAATCGAATGGTACCCGGTCCCTGACTTCTTCCGGGGAGCGGTTGTTTAGTGTTTCCACCTTTAGCAGGGCGAAATATTTTTCCCCTTCTTTGGGCGGCCTTACAGCACCAAAAACGGTATCTCCTGTTTTAAGGCCGAATAGTTTTATCTGGGATGGAGAAACATATACATCATCCGGTGATGACAGGTAGTTGTAATCGCTGCTGCGCAGGAAGCCATATCCATCGGGCATCATTTCCAGCACACCCTCACTCAGGATCACACCGTCAAATTCAATATTAAATTGGGGTTCTTTGCGGGTTTGCAATTGCCTTGGAGCAATTTCGTTTTCATTTGACTGACTCTGAACAGCTGGCGTGTTTGCGGCTTGAACCGTATTTCCGTCTTCATCAGCCGGAAAATCATTTGGCTGTTCTCCAATAAAGTTATTCGTATCTACCGGTTGGGCCATTTCCTCGGTCGGCCGTGGCTTTCTTGTAAGTTTTTTCTCCGGCTTTTTGTCGGCCGTTATTTCTGGTGCCGGCGCCTCTGCCACTATCAGTTTCTTCTTTACAGGCTTTGCCTTTTCCCTTACAGGATCATTCTCTACAATTGCCTCCTCTGTTCCACTAGCTGTACTTGTTTTTACAATACGTTTTTGTCGGGCTGGTTTTTCTTCTTTACCGGCCGCGCCTCCGCTGTTTTGTACAGCCTGTTTATCCAGGATTTTATAGATCAGATCCTGTTTTTCGAGTTTTTTTGCATGTGGAATTTTGAGTTGTTCTGCAATGTCCAGCAGTTCCGGAACGAGCATGTCGTTCAATTGTAGAATGTCGTACATAAAATCTCTTAAGAGTTAAGGTACCAAAATGCGAAGGCCCTGAAATTGAAATTTGAATTTAATTAAAGATTGATCGGAATGGGTATAACTGACGAGCACCGGGGAAATTAATAAATCTATCAGTCAGATTCCTTTGCAATACTACGGCAAGTTTTCTGAAAATCAAAATATTTTGACATCTTAGACTATACAGACAATGAAACAGCGTTTGAAAGCATTCCCCCATTCTCAAATGTTTGTATGTTTTCATATGTAACCCGGGCAATTTCCGATAAGGCCTCATCGGTAAAAAATGCCTGGTGAGAAGTAATTAATACGTTGGGGAAACTCATTAATCTCATGATCTGATCGTCCTGAATGATATTTTCTGACAGATCACGAAAAAACAGATGTTCCTCCTGCTCATACACATCAATACCAAGGTAGCCCAGTTGGCCGGTTTTAAGGCCTTCAATAACAGCCCCTGTATCAATAAGCGCGCCTCTCCCTGTATTTATAAGCATTACCCCGGGTTTCATATGGCTAATCGTTTCTTTATTTACCAGGTGTTTTGTGCTTTCCGTAAGGGGGCAATGCAGTGAAATCACATCCGCAGATATAAAGATTTCTTCAAGGGAAGCAATCTTCCATCCTTGTTTTTCCCAGTCCGGGTTGGGAAATAAATCGTTTACGAGCACTTTGCATCCAAATCCGGACATAATTCCGGCGAATACCTGCCCGATTTTTCCCATACCAATCACCCCTACCGTTTTGCCAAACAGGTCAAAACCGATAAGTCTGTCGAGAGAGAAATTTCCTTCCCGGACCCTGTTATACGCCTTATGGGTTTTACGATTAAGGGTCATGATCATGGCTACGGCATGTTCGGCTACTGCATGTGGTGAGTATGCTGGAACACGCACAACGGAAATCCCGGCACTGGTTGCTGCCGCCAGGTCTACATTATTATACCCGGCGCACCTCAATGCGATGAGTTTAACCCCTTTTTCTTTTAAAGCAAGGATGACCGGAGCGGATAGCCTGTCGTTTACAAATACGCATACAACCGTTTCATCAGTGATCAGTTTAACGGTTTTTTCCCTGAGCGATGTTTCGAGAAAATTTATTTCATACCCTGGATTATAGCGGCTGAAATATTCTTTATCGTAAGATTGTGTTGAGTAAAAGGCGATTTTCATTGAATAAAAATAAACCAATATCGCTACAGGGGCCATATATCCGAGTTGAATTATCTTTGCGACTCTTTAAGAAAATCAGCTATGATGAACAAACGGGTAAAAATTAAGGATTTGCTAACCTGGGCGCCGGAAAGCCAGGAACTTGTGGTTATGGGTTGGGTGCGTACTTTTCGTAATAACCAGTTTATTGCTTTAAACGACGGATCTACCAATATAAATCTCCAGGTTGTTGCAGAGCTGGGAAAATTTGATGATGTACTATTGAAGCGAATTACTACCAGCGCCTCCCTGAAAATTAAGGGGCACCTGGTGGCATCAACGGGTAAGGGTCAGCAAATGGAGCTCAAGGCAGTAGAAATAGAAATACTTGGCGATTCTGATGCAGAAAAATATCCGCTTCAACCCAAAAAACACAGCCTTGAGTTTCTGCGGGAAATTGCACACCTCAGGTTCCGTACAAATACATTTGGTTCTGTATTTCGCGTAAGGCATTCACTTGCCTATGCGATTCATACATTTTTTCATGAGCAGGGCTTTGTTTATTTACATACACCAATTATTACCGCAAGCGATGCTGAGGGTGCCGGTGAAATGTTTCGTGTTACAACCCTGCCTTTTGACAACCCTCCAAGGAATGAAGACGGCACGATAAATTTTAAGGAAGACTTTTTTGGAAAGAGCACAAACCTTACGGTAAGCGGACAGCTTGAGGGCGAATTAGGCGCTACAGCGTTTGGTGAGATCTATACTTTTGGTCCAACATTTCGTGCAGAAAATTCTAATACAACCCGCCACCTTGCTGAATTCTGGATGATAGAACCAGAGATGGCCTTTTACGACCTGGAGGACAATATGAATCTTGCAGAGTCTTTTATAAAGTATATTATCCGCTTTGCGCTTGACCATAACCGTGCCGACCTTGAGTTTCTTGATCAGCGACTGGCAGATGAAGAAAAAGCGCTTCCACAAGATAAACGCAGCGAAATGGGACTTATCCAAAAGCTGGAATTTGTATTGAATAATGATTTTGAACGGATCACCTATACAGAAGCGATCGATATCCTGCTGCAATCTCCTGCCTATAAGAAAAAGAAATTCCAATATGAAGTGAAGTGGGGGATAGATATGCAAAGTGAACATGAAAGATACCTTGTTGAAAAGCATTTCAAAAAGCCCGTGATCGTTCGGAACTATCCTAAAGACATCAAAGCCTTTTATATGCGCCAAAACGATGATGGTAAGACCGTTGCGGCGATGGATATCCTGGCGCCAGGCATTGGTGAGATTGTTGGTGGTTCACAGAGAGAAGAAAGACTTGATAAGCTTGAATCCAGGATGAACGACATGCATATATCAACGGAAGAATTACATTGGTATCTCGATACCAGAAGATATGGTACGGTTCCCCATGCCGGGTTTGGACTTGGTTTTGAAAGAATGGTTCAATTTGTTACAGGTATGACCAACATCCGCGACGTTATTGCTTTTCCGCGTACCCCTAAGAGCGCTGAATTTTAGCATTAGATTTCTATACACGGATGACCTTTATTCATGAATGCACATAATGGGAATATGCGCATGAAATACCAGGTCGCGGGTGTGACTTTTTTGAAACAGTCCTGATAACAGCTTGTGTTTTTTGGGAATCGTTATGATCATATTTACTCCCTGTGTTTCAGCAAACTTGTTTATCCCTTCTGTAACATCAGGATGGTCGATATATTGGTAAACCGGTTTCAAATCTTCCAGCATGGTATGCAATAAAATGCTTTCTTCCGGAGTATCAGGGGAAAAGTTTCTGTTATTATAATCAACATTTAGCACCAGAAGTTGCGCATTGAATGTTTTGCAAACCGCATGAATCTGATCACTTGGCGTTGTTTCAACCACTTCATTAAGATCGCAGGCAAAGCCCAGTTTTTTAATTCCGGAAAATACTGCACCGGGTGGTATTACGATTACAGGAAAGGTTAAATGCCTGATTGCAGTAAGTGTATTACTGCCCAGGAAAAGACGTTCTAATCCGGATGCTCCTTTTGTGCCCATTACTATGGCAAAAGGATTGATCTTTTTGGCAAAGGTTTCTATTTCATCAGTCACTTCCCCCAGTCTGGATTCGCCATAAATCTTTAATTTTCCGGATGTAACATGTTCCAACCCCTTTTTTAATTCTTCAATTCTCTCTTCGCTGATTCGTTTGAGTTCCTCAATGGAAATATTAACCACCGGCACTTCTGTGAATGTAACCGGAACCTGGTAAACATGCAGCAAAATTAAACTTGCATCTATACTCATCGCCATTTCGGCAGCATAGTTCACTGCGTTCAGGGATACCGGAGAAAAATCTGTTGGAACAATCAGGGTTTTCATAAACCATTATTTTATAACGGAAAGGTAAAGAAGTTGGACATAGATTTTTATGACCCCCATCAGTACTAAATCTTTTCTGGTATTTTTTTGCCAATGAGGACAACAGAAAATGAAATGAGGGCCGCTGAGGGAGTGACTTGTATTACTCAGGGTTTCTCTATTTACTCCGTGACTCTCTGTGGGGTTCTTTCTTTGATTTATGTGTAGCCGGTAATCAATTCTATGATGCTAAACCCATATAAGCAAATGCAACTATTTTTCAAGCCCTCTTTCAAAAATCCTGATTCTGCGAGCCACATCGTCACGCACGTCCAGGTAAAATAGATTAAAATCCCCGGCATGATAGTTTTTGGTGAAATAGAAAAACCCACCGGGGAATTTGGGTTTGCTTATCCACAGTGCATTACCCGCTATCTGACTGGTTTGAGTATGGCGGTATATTTTATTGAAATTATAAAGAACCGCACCTTTTTGAAGGTTTTTGGCGGCCAAGTCTTGGTTTGGTGTCCACAAGTATGGATTAATTACAGCGATGGAAGTATCTTTTGATGAAATGGAGCCCTCTTCATACCCTTTTCGGTAGGTTCTCCAGCTGATGTAACAACCGGTGGATGTTGAATCTGTGCAAATAGGCAATTCGGCAAAATAGCTTTTTTCAACCGGGATACCCAGTATATACGCCACTACAAGCTGTTTGCGAAGTACAGAGTCTTCAAAGAATTCCTTTAAAAGCCTTTTTGCATGTGTTGTGCCCTGGCTATGGGAAGCTATAATAATTGGTCTTCCGTTGTTTTGGGTTTTAAGATAATATATAAAGGCAGATTTTATATCCTGATAGGCTAATTCAAAAGCAGCCAGGGCCTTTAAGGTATCTTTAATATAATACATTTGAAGATGGGCCTGTCTGTATCTGGGTGCAAAAATCCTACAAGAGCCATTGAAGACGGAAGCCTGATATAGTATAGAGGAGTAATCTGTTTTACTGTTTATAAAACCGTCATCTATTTTAGCATTGGGCTGATCTGCATCTTTTTGATCAGTAAAAGTGGTTGGGTGCAAAAAAAATACATCTGCATCTTTATTTGATGGGCTTGTTCTTAGTGGTAAAGACACACTGTCTGAGGGGTCCCATTTATCAGGATGTGCAGCCCAATACTTTAGTTGGGAATAATCCGGTGTCCCGTTTTCTGATGTGAATGCCTTTTCACCAGAATAAGGAGTATATTTTGGAGAGCAGGAAAAGAAAATATGTAATACAAAATATACAACTACCAACAATTCATTTGACATGTTCTTTGATGACCCCATAAATTTTCTTTTCACTAAAAAATATGTTTTGTAATTTTTACCAATCAAATACTGCTTATGAATATTCCTGTTGTAGATCTTGAACAGTTTTTGTCCGGAGTTCCGGCAAAAAAAATTGATTTTGTTCAAAAACTCGGTAAGGCCTATGAAGAAGTTGGCTTTGTAGCAGTACAAAATCACGGCATACCGGATGAACTTATTACACGCTTATACCAAAATGTTCAACAGTTTTTTGCTTTACCGCTGGAAAAGAAACGAGGATACGAAATTACGGGATTGGCGGGACAAAGGGGATATACTTCATTTGGACAGGAACATGCTAAAGGAAGTGAAGCACCAGACCTGAAGGAGTTTTTTCAATACGGACAAACGGTTGGTACAGACAGCCCTAATTTTAAGGAATACCCTCCAAATGTTTTGGTTCATGAACTTCCCACTTTTAATGAAACATTTTTGCAGGCATACAGGGCTTTTGAAAAATCAGGAACTGCACTTCTCGCAGCCATTGCATTATACCTGGATTTGCCTGAACAATACTTTGATGATAAAATAACAGAAGGGAATTCAATTTTAAGGGCTATTCATTATCCTCCCATTACACAAGAACCCAAATCGGCCATCAGGGCAGAACAACATGAAGACATTAACCTGATTACCCTTTTGGTAGGCGCCTCCGCTGATGGGTTACAAATTTTAACGCTAAAGGGAGAATGGGTTCCTGTTACTGCTTTGCCGGGACAAATTGTTGTAAATGTTGGAGACATGTTACAGCGGTTAACCAATAATAAACTTAGAAGCACAACACACCGTGTTGTTAATCCCCCAAGAGAACTTTGGCATACATCCCGGTTTTCCATACCTTTCTTTTTGCATCCAAGAAGTGAGATTTCTCTTGCCTGTCTTGAAAGTTGTATTTCTGTTGATGTTCCTAAAGCGTATACAGATATTACTGCAGGTGAATACCTTGATGAACGATTAAGGGAAATTGGTTTAAAAAAGTGAATGGATTTGACACGAGAGGGTACCTCTTATTATAATTGTTACTTTAAATTGATTTCCTCAGATTGAAATTGCTGCGCCATATCCCCTTTCTAAAAGCCGTACTATGGTACAGCATTACTGCATTTGGAGGTCCGCAAGGACACCTTGGTATGATGATGAAAACATTTGTGGATAAGCGCAGGGATATCACGCAACAGGAATTACTGGATTATAATGCCTTTTGTCAATTATTGCCTGGCGCATCATCAACACAAACCCTGACGCTCATTGGTTATAAAAGAGGCGGATTAACACTCGCGATTTTGACCTTGTTGATCTGGATCTTACCTGCAGCTTCTATTATGGGGGGGTTATCTTTCCTGATTAAATATTTTGATACTAAGCAAACGGCGCACAACCTTTTTCGCTTTGTTCAGCCTATGGCGATAGGATTCCTTGCATTTGCTGCAGTTCGTGCTTTTACACTTGTGGTGAGAAACAGGGTAACGCGAATAATTATGGTACTCTCCATGTTGGTGACTTATTTTTTCTTTAAAGACCCATGGATTTTTCCCATTGTTATTGTAGCGGGGGGGTTAATTACCAATTTCTCGGAGAAAAAAGGAATCAAACCAACGACCGTACCTTACAGGCCAATAAAGTGGGGAAATATTGTAATCTTTTTTAGCATTTTTTTACTAAGTGGAATTCTTTCCGGGACTTCCAGGAAACAGGAATGGCCCAATAGGAAAAGTTATAACCTGTTTGAAAATTTTTATCGTTTCGGAAGTATTGTTTTTGGCGGGGGAGATGTGCTGATCCCTATGATGTATGAACAATATGTAGCAAGGCCAACTTCAGAAAGGATTATCAGGAAGAACCAGAATGTAATAAAAGTTGATCAGGATGATTTTCTTACAGGCGCAGGAATGGTAAGGGCAATTCCAGGACCTGTTTTTTCTATTGCTTCTTATGTTGGTGGTATTTCTATGAAGAATGAAGGAAAGACAAAGCAGATCATAGGATGTCTTATAGGAACTATAGGAATTTTTTTACCCAGCGCGCTTTTGGTTTTGTTTTTTTATCCCGTGTGGCACAACCTTCACCGGTATGATAGCATTTACAGGGCATTAAAAGGAATTAATGCTGCGGTAGTTGGCATAATGGCTGCCTCCACAATATATCTCACGAAAGACATTTCGCTCATGGGTATTGTTGATGGGAAAACCCTGAGCCTTTTAAATATTGGTGTAATTTCCGGAACTTTCATCCTGCTCATGTTTTCCAGGATTCCGGCACCTATCATAGCGCTCATATGCCTTTTGCTGGGTTTTATTTTTTGATCATTTATAATAATGATTGCGTTCAATTTCTTCTTTTACAGAATCAGGAACAAGATAGCGGATCGATTTTCCAGCTGATATCATTTCTCTG
>JAHEEX010000070.1 GCA_024640465.1 Sphingobacteriales bacterium
TTACTGCAATCAGGGGTAAAAGGGTTCATGAAAAAAGACATCCATCCGACGGAATTGCTACACGCCATACAATCGGTTATGGATAACGGTTATTACTACTCGGCGCACACCAGCAGTAAACTGGCCGGCCTCTTCCGGGAGAGGCTCGATAAATCAACACCATTACAGAAAATCATATTGGATGACGAAGAAGTGAAATTCCTGCGCCTGGTTTGTTCTGAAATGACCTATAAGGAAATTGCTTCAGAAATGGGCATGAACCCAAGGGGTATCGACGGCATGAGGGATATGCTGTTCAACAGGCTGGACGTAAAAAGCAGGATGGGACTTGCCATGTATGCCATCCGGCATGGATTGGTAACCTTTTAAATTAATCGATCAGTTTATTGCGCATGGCATACATCACCAGGCCGGCAATGGTTTTTGCACCAACTTTTGTTTTCATATTTTGCCGGATGGTTTCAATGGTTCGCGGGCTCAGGAATACTTCTTTTGAAATCTCTTCGGTTGTTTTATCTTCTGCAATGAGCTTGAGGATTTTTAATTCCTTCTCGCTCATCTTGATAGGGTTTGGATAATACTGTCGTACCGATTTTTTACTTTGCAGTTTCATCATCACCGCTTTGTTCACCAGGTCGTTAAAATAAAAATCATCATTCATGCAGGTAAGGATCGCATTATAAATCTCCTCCGGATCAGTTGTTTTTGTCAGGTAAGCATTGGCTCCCATCTCCATCATTTTGGAGATCATTTCCTGGTCGTCATACATGGTAAGCACAATGATCTTAACCTGCTCATATTCTTTACGCAACAGTGATATGGCGTTAACGCCATCCATTTCCGGCATGCGGATATCCATGAGCAATACATCGGGTAGTTTGATCTTCATCTTATGCACGAGGTCCTTGCCATCCTCCGCTTCCCAGATAATCCGGAGATAATCTTTCCCGGATAAAGCCATTTTTATTCCATCCCGAAAAATCTTGTGGTCATCTGCTATTGCAACTTTTATTGGTTCGTTTACAGCCATGGGTTTGAGTTGTTTAATCTGCTACTTATTCCAGCGTTGACATTTTGAATTATTTACAAACATCGGCATTCATCAACAGAAAATACAGGTAAAATAACCTCGTATTTATACGCTGATCAACTGGTTAGTTTACTTCTGTTGAAAACGTATTTTTCTTATTTCAATGGTATATTTAACTTATCAAAAATCGGGCAAAACTGCTCTTGACCCGCTAACTGCAATCCGGTAGTTTTGTTTTGAAGTTGATTGACGAGGATTCAGCGACCCCAAAACGTCCAATATCCAAAAACCGTCCGTTACATAATTCCAAATCCATTGAAGAACCTGACAGCAACAATCCAGTGTCAGTCAACTTTCACTTTTTTTATCCCGATACGCTACACTGCAGAAAAGCCCTCTTCATTTTTTTTTAGGTTTTAGCCCAATTCGCTCATTTTCTCCAATTATCAAACACATTATCTTTTTTCTTCATCCATCTTTCGGATTCTTACGATTATTTACATCGTAAAATTACTATCTTCGATACGTAAATCTCCCTGATTTATTCATCCTTTTCTGGCACAAATATATCTCAATATATTGATTTTCAGCAAAATGAATAAAAACCGGGGATTCGTAAATATACCTATTTACCCGGACCCCTTTGTGGAAAACCTAACTGGGGACATATTTACGTATAAACCAACGGTTTCGTAAACCACAAAATCTACAACTATGTTGAAAAAAGAAGCTCTGATTGAAGAAAAACAGCTCCACGCCAATGTTGGAGAGCATATCGGTTATGAACTGGGCGCTAAAATGATTAAGGATTATTACGACAAATACCAGGAAGCCGGATCACAGTTTGTAGGTCGCAATATCCTGGATCAAATCCTGGCACAACCGGGCTGTATAGGTATCAAAATATTCAAAGCTTTGAATGAAGCTGGAGAAAAAACATATGTTCTGACCGGAATCAACCAGGAAGGTCAAGTTATGTTAGAGGTTACTGCAGTGAATCCAGATGGTGAAATCAAGAAAAGTGAAGGAATTGTAGCTGATCGTAGTGGAAATCAAGGCTGGTTTGATGATGTAATCGAATTATAATTAACATTTTCTGTTTTTTGTTTCTATATTTGATTAATTAAATAATCAAAAATAGAAAAGCTACTTTACTATATTTCCTTGCTTATTAGTTTTATTTCAATAGGCCTGTTTTTTTTCAATAAAAGAAAAGGAACAGGCTTAATTTTTATATTTTATTATGTCTTAGCTAGTGTACTTACTGACCTTTTTTTCTTTGCTTTAATTAAGCATTTGACTAATAATCAGTTTATAACTTACAGAATTTTTACTTTAGTTGAATACTTTTTGGTAACCAGTTTTCTTTATTTAAATATCAAAACAAAAGTTTTCAAAAGAATCATTATTATTTTATCAGTACTTTTTTTAACATTTTCAATTTTTGACTTAATAAATTCAGGATCAAATACTTTTGATTCAAGTCCGACCGGCATAGCATGTATTCTTATTCTTTCTTATTCCATTTATTATTTATTTGAAAAAATAAAAACGCCAGACAGTCTTTTTCTGTATTCGACCCCTAATTTCTGGATTGTTGTTGCCCTTATTATTTTCTTTTCCGGTACTTTTTTCATTTATATCTTCTCCCAAAGTAATTTTAATAACCCTGAGTTTAAATCGACTTTTAACATAATCAACTCATCTTTTAATATTTTAAAAAATTTATTGTTCTCCATAGCGTTTCTAATTAAGCCTGAAAAAGGGAAACAACCATTTCCGGCAAAATTTTAACTTACCCTTTGAAAACCAACCCTTACCATCAAAACCCTAAAATAAGCTGATTGTCAACATGATATGGTTGCAGATACAAACTAACCAATTTTCTAACCCTGGCGTTTCCACCGTTTTGTTCTTTGGAACATTGGGTATGCTTGTATTGGCCATTGGCCTGGTGGTTTTTATCGTATTCCATCAGCGGAGGGTAATTCGATACCAGATGCAATTGCAGAAAATGGAAGAAGAGCAACAGAAAATCCTGTTGAACGCTTCAATCCGCTGGCAGGAAGAAGAGCGACAGAGAATTGCGGCCGACCTGCATGATGATGCCGGCCCCCTCCTTGCCACAGCCCGTCTTTACCTGAACGAAAACCTGTTTAAACAGGATATCAACACCCAACTGCAAAGCATTTATAACGCCAAACAGATCATAGACGACACCATACAACTCATCCGGAATATCTCCCATAGCCTGATGCCCCCCACCCTGAAGAATTTCGGGCTGGAGTCGGCAATAAATGACCTTTTCCAGAAAATCAGCGGAACGGGTTCCATAAATGCAAGTTGCCGCTTTCATGATTACCGTCAAAGACTAAGGCCCGAGCAGGAACTACTAATCTTCAGGGTAGTACAGGAACTGGTTAATAATATCCTCAAACACAGTAATTCCAGCTTCATCCACCTTACCCAGAATTATAACGAGGACAAATTTTACCTGCGTTTACATCATGATGGAAGGGGCATTACGCAGCAGGATTTCGAGAAAATGAATAAAAGTTCCCTCGGACTGGGACTAAAAAATATCCAAAGCCGGATGAAAGTACTGCATGGCAGTATTAATTTTGAAAAAGATCTCTCTCAGACTTATTATAAAGTTACCATGGAAGTACCGTTTGAGGTGGAAGTGGTGTCCTGAGTGCAGAAAAAACAGTACCTTTTAAAAACCCGGGTGACATGAGCCTCATTAAAGTGGCTATAGCCGACGACCACAAAATTTTCAGAAAGGGTGTAATCCTATCACTTAGGTCTTACACCAATATTGCATTTGTGCAAGAGGCAGAGAATGGTGAAGAATTAATTGCTGGCGTTGGCGAATCTCAACCCGATGTAATTCTGATGGACCTTAGGATGCCATTGAAGGATGGAATTGAAACCACTAAAGTAATCAGTAAAAAATATCCTGATATTAAAGTGCTCATACTAACGATGTATGAAGATGAAAGGTTTGTTTCTCACCTCATGGAAAATGGCGCCAACGGCTACCTGTTGAAAAGTGCTGATCCTTCAGAGATCAGGAAGGCTATTATGGAAGTGATGACCAGGGGTTATTACCTGAACAATTTTGTTAACCGGGTATTGCTGAAGAAATCGCATGCCAGAAATAAAGCCATCCCATCGTTAAGTACTGAAGTACATTTGAATGATAAAGAAAGAGAAGTTATCCGTTTACTTTGCATGGAATATACGGCCGCCGAGATAGCCCAGAAAATGGAAATCAGCCCCCGTACTGTTGAAGCTATCAAAGACCGGTTAATGGAAAGATTTGGAACTAAAAATACAGCAGGATTAGTTTTCTTTGCTGTTAAGAATAATCTGATCGATTAGATCAACCCTGTCGAAAATCCTGTGCCAGAACCACACAAGACTTGTTTTTTTTAATTGACACCTATGTTCATTTTTGGTGGTTTTCTTTCTGGTACACTATTGCCATGGGTGATTTTTGCCCCTGTACTGCCATTAATGGTGGCATTGATAAAAAGACCCCAGCTAAATAACACCAATATTTCACTCCTTTTTGTTTGTGTTGTAACCTTACTTACCAATGTTTTCAGTTTGTTCATAAAAGATGAACTGCCTTTAAACAGCAGTTTTTTCACTTTCGCCGTACTGGTTGAATTTATTTTTTCCCTGCTCCTGTTAAAATCCTGCACGCATAATGCGTTGATGAAACGCATCATTTATACATCAGGACTGGTCTATACGGGAGTCTTTATTACTTTCATGATACTGAAGGGAACAGATGCCCATTATTCCGGACTGATTAAAATAGGCTATTCATTGCTGTTTGCCTTATCACTCTCCGTGATTGTAACGCAACTGGAGAATATCAAACATTATCTTACTGCATCACCCTCATTCTGGATTACATCGGGGTTGTTTTTTCAGTTTGGACTGGTAAGCCTGTTGCTGATACTTAATAATGGTGTAAACCCGGAGAAATTGCCTTCGGATGAGGATTTTGGCATGATGTACACCATCATCACCTGTATAAAATTTTTGTTTTTTTCCATTGGTCTCATAATTGATAAAAAGCTGGAAGCCAATTAAAAAGGGCCAAAAGCAGGCTATACCCGGACGCGTAAAAACACTTTATCTTAGTCGCCTGGCTTGCATTTTTGAGATTCCGGTATTATTTTTGGTTTCTTCACTGTATCTCCAATACCATTAATAACCTAAGTGCTTAAATCAGGAACCTTTTATTGTTGAGTTTCCGCATTACCCTATGGAGGGCCGGTTTTAAAAACATGAATTATGTTAATAACCGGAAATCCTTTCACAGACCTTCTTACATACCTCACCCTTGCTTTACCATTAATGGCGGTATGTTTTATTCTTTTTAAGAAAGAATACACGAATGAATCCCTAACACTGGTGATGCTGCTTTGCCTCTTTTATTTTATACAGAGGCTATTGTTTCAATACAATAACTTACTGCAATTTTCATCCCCCATTCTACATAATATGTTTAATGCTGCTGAATTCCTTTTACTTGTCAGCATCTTCAAAACCAATTTCAACAGCAAGGGATTTAAAACTATACTGAATTCTTTCCTCATCGCTTATTTCTCTTCCACAGTAACCTATTTTGCCATCGAAGGATTTAGCGACGATCAGTATCTGCTGAAGATCATACAGAATGGACTGATGATATTGCTGATGGCTACAACCATTTACATGCAAATGATCAGGCAGCAAACAATGCTAATGAATACTCCTTTATTCTGGATCTCCATAAGCACCCTGTTTTATTTCGCTTTCTGCCTCTTCTGGGAATCAGGCAAAGAATATTTATTCAGCGATGCAGATCTTTCCGCAACCATGACACAAAACTTCTCATTAATATCTGTAGTGATCAGGTTCGGTATCTATGCAACTGCCATTTGGTTCCTGGAACCTTCAGGCAAAATGGCCACGGATACTAACAATGTAAATGAAATGATCTTTTCTAAAAATAACCTGCAGCCAGAAAAAGAAGAATTTGGCTTAAGGGGGATTACTGTCCCTTCAGGAAGGATCTGATGATTGCCTCCACATCAAGGCTATGTCTTTTATGGTCTATACGGTTGGCCATAACCGGGTTAACCTTTTCCATCTGCACATAACTTCGGTTGATCATCTCTGTTATAATAGCAGCACCCTGCGCACTCAGACCTGCATCTATCAGTGCATTTTCCTCGTTGTTTTTAAAATCATCCTTAACGTCTACAAGATCATCAAGGATGAGGAAATAAGTCATTAAAGCATACCATGAATCCACCAGCTTAACTTTCTTTTCCTGGTCAAACGGTATTGCGCATAAAGCGAAAAGATAAGCATCCGCCCTGTTTAAAGAGGGATAAGGTGTGCCTAAAGGAACTGAGGCATTTTCCTTTTTGCCGGAAAAATAAAATTTTAGGTCTTCCAGAAAATCTTTGTTAACCAATTTTAATTCCGCCAGCTTAATACATTCACTGATGTGCTCTTCCCAGGAAATATCTTTCTGTTCGAGCCTGCCTGCACTATCGAGTATCTTTTCCGCCAACCCTATAAAATTCTCAGATAAAATGGCTGTCTTTTCAATTCCGGACCTGAATACCAGATCGCTAAAAATAGGCATGAAATAAAAGCCCGGCACTGGCGGAATATACAAGTGACGTTTCTTCCAGTAAATATTATCCACGGGCACTTTTCGGTCTACATAGAAACGGCCTATTTCCATATCAACCCCATAGGCAAGTTTAAGATCATCACAAGTCAGGAACATGTAAAATTATTTACTTTTTTTAACGTTGCCTTTTGGTCGTATTCTTTTATCATACATTTTCTCCGGACTTCGTTGAGTACGGTTATATACTGTATCTGTTATGGCTTTAAAAATTACCGGATTTGATTTATAATATTTATAAGCTTCCAGGAATTCACTTTGAGAAACTTTATGAATAGCCAATACTTTATCCAACTCAAGCGTAAGAAATGAATCACGGTTAACTGTTGTATCCCTGAATGTATAATTCTCCAGGTAACCTTCGGCAATAGCAATTTCAAACAGGATGGTTCCCATTTTTTCCTGTTCAATAATGTCATCCGGAACCTTATTTACTTTACTGCAGGAGTTCGACAGTAATATTATTATTAAAAAACAGGCAATTAACTTCAGGTTCATTTCAATTCCTGTTTATATTTTGATGCATTGGTAATATCCAGTTTTTGTAATAATTCAACCGCCCGCTGCTTATCCTGCATATCCGCTTTTTTAAAGATCTTGATGATCTCATCAGATTTACCCTGGAAAAAGAATGGGATCACCATAAGGTTCGGTGTTTCTGTATTCACCGTATTTAACATGTTAAGCGAATTTAGAATCTGTGCCCTTGCTTCCTTTTCGTTCTCAAACATTTTATCCATTCCCTGCCTGTAATAAGTATAATATGCATCATGTACCAGGGTATACCTGCTGTTCATAAAATTTTCAGCCAGCCAGTAACGGTTTCTTAATCCGTCAAACTGTTTCCAGCCCGAAATCCCCCGGGCATCAGGCCCACCAGATACAATATTCATTGCTTTTTGAAAATAGGCATCCCCACCTCTTGGGGAAAAAGAATCATAATCAAGAGCCAGAATCAGGTTTATATAATATGCCAAAACTGCTGTAAGATTTGCCGCCAAAGGTTCTGCACCTGAAATCCGGTTTTCATTAAACTCAAGCGGCTGGAACTCTACATACCGAAATGAAAAATCATTATCCTGGAAATTTATAAGCGGAGATAAATAACTGGTATTATATGCGGGCCTTGCCGCCTGCACTGTTATGGTAGCCGTGAAAATATTCTGTTCAGCAACAGATTGCAGGTTGATCAAAAAACTGCATTCGATTCTTTCGTTGGCATCAAAAACATCCGATGTCCATTTCCGTTTATTTATAAAATTGTTCAGTGCTGCCTGCAATGTTTGAAATACTTTTCTGTCAACTGTTGAACTTACCTGACTATAAAGTACTGTCACCCGTGCATTCAGTTCCTGAGCCTGTATTGCAGAAATCTCCAGGATAAAAAAACTTATCCCAATTATATATGTTTTGATCTTATGCATTTGTTTTCTGTATGATCATATCCACAATATCTTTTGCCACTTCCTTTTTTGATTTTATATCAAAAGGGTAAGTATGACCTTCTTTATCAAAGATGGTAATTTTATTGGTATCGTGTCCAAAGCCGGCCCCTTCGTCGTTAAGGGAATTAAGCACAATCATGTCCGCGTTTTTGGATGATAATTTGGCCAGTGCATTCTCCTTTTCATTCTGTGTTTCAAGGGCAAAACCAACCAGCAACTGATTTGCTTTTTTCATACTGCCAAGGCTTTTCAGAATATCACGCGTACGTATAAACGAAAGTGCCCATTCTTCTTCCTTCTTTTTTATTTTCTCCTGAGACTTATCTTTTGGTGTATAATCTGCAACAGCAGCAGACATAATAGCAATATCCACAAAAGGAAATATGGATGTAGCGGCCATATACATTTCTTCCGCTGACCGAACCCGGGTGACATTCAATCCGTTTAAAGAAACGGGCTGGCTGACCGGTCCAAGTACAAGGTGTACTTCTGCACCTCTTGACCTCAGGTTCTGCGCAATTTCTATGCCCATTTTCCCGCTTGAGTAATTTCCTACAAAACGCACAGGGTCGATTGACTCGTGTGTTGGCCCTGCAGTAACCAATGCTTTTTTCCCGGCCAAATCACCTGAAGCAGATAAATGCCCTTCAACATAATCCAAAATTTCCTGGGGTTCTGCCATCCTTCCCTCTCCAAATAATCCACTTGCCAGTTCTCCGGAACTTACAGGAATAACTTTGTTACCATAAGAGATGATCTTTAGAAGATTTTCTTTAGTTGAGGGATGCTTCCACATATCTTCATCCATAGCAGGCGCTACAATTACCGGACAAGTAGCAGATAAATAAACGGCCATAAGTAAATTGTCGCAGGCTCCTGAGGCCATTTTAGATAACGTATTGCAACTTAAGGGAGCTATTACCATAACATCAGCCCAGCGACCAAGCCTAACATGATCGGCCCATTGATTGCCTTCAAAGAGCTCTGTGATAACAGGGTTCTTTGACAAAGTAGCCAGGGTTAGCGGGCTGATAAAATCCCTTGCGGCAGGAGTCATGATCACTTTTACATCGGCACCTTCCTTTACCAATAACCTGGTCAGTAAGGCTGATTTGTATGCAGCGATACTTCCGGTAACTCCAAGTAAAATTTTTTTACCTCTCAACATGATTTAATATTTCAAAACCTGTGCGCTTAATTAGTTTAATATAAAAAAGGCGACAATAGGAAAAATTGTCGCCTCTAATTTCTTATAATCACTTCAGTTCCAATTGATCAACTGAACAGGTCTTCTTCATTTTTCCGGAAATAGACTTTATCGTCTAAAAATTCCTGGGTTGCCAGTAAAGCCGGGTTAGGCATTTTTTCATAAGCCTTGGAGATTTCGATCTGTTCTTTATTTTCATGAATTTCTTCCAGGCTATCTGTATGGCTGGCAAATTCTTCCAGCTTATTGTGCAATTCTTCTTTGAGGGCAATGTTTATCTGGTTGGCCCTTTTTGAAATGATTGCGATGGATTCATATACATTACCAGTTTTGCTCTTAATCTGGTTCATATCTTTTGTATCCACTACATTACTCAGACTGCTGCCTATTTGACGTCTTAATCTGCTCATTTGGATAATTCTTTTATATTGTTTTGGGATAAAGTTAAATAACGTTCTGCTTCTTTCAATAATTTACTTTCAGGGTACCTGTCCTGGAAATCCTGTACCTCGGCAATGACCTTCTCATACCTCTCCGGCTGCCTTTCTTCTATACTATTCCCTGCAAATTTATAGTAAGACTTGATTATCATCAATTTATACTCTTCCGCTTTAGGCGAATCAGGATAATTATTGATTAAAGTGGAATATGCAATTGCGGAAGCCCTGTGTTGTCCAAGGTTATAATATAATTCGGCTGCCGAAGCCTCTTTGGTTTCCAGCTTCTTAAGGCAAGTACTGATAATTTCTTCTGCTTCCTTGTTTTTTGGTGACCCGGGATGCGTATTGATAAAAATTTGCATCATACCCATTGCCTTTAGGGTATTGGTTTGATCAAGCTCCTGCCTTGGTGATTGTCGATAGAAGCTGTAAGCCTGCATATATTCAATCTCCTCTGCTTTCGGACTATTTGAAAACACCTCCAGAAACCCTTTGAAAAGATTTTCTGCGTTCATATAATCTTCCGTATAATAATGGCAGTAGGCGTATTTATAATACAGGTCTTCAAATTGGGGCGTACCCTTAAAGATGGGGAACAATTCCTCGAAAAGTGTCTGTGCCTGGCGGTATTTCTTTTTAGCATAATACTGCTCAGCCATCCTTAATTTATAATCATAGTCCACGCTTTTAAGGACCTTACTGTATTCAGAACAGGAAGTCACAATAAGTGAAACGAGGACGATAAATAGGAATCTCATCTTCATAAAGCGTGCAAAAATAGGGCTTTTTATCGATCCTTCCTTAAAAATAATGCCTCCATCATTCACAGAAAGTTAAGGAACCTATAAAAAAACCGGAATCCTTTTAAGGGGACCCCGGTTTAATATAATTGATTTTACTTAATCTTAGTTTTTCCTCAGGTTCGGGTGAGGTGCAGGCACTGTATTTGGTCCTTGCTCACCTTCTGAAGCTGCGCGCAGATCAACAGTATTAGGATCTCCTTCGGTTTGGCCGAAACGGAACACAAACCTGTCGATGCTGATACCTTGCTTGTCTACCATGTAGTTGATCACGGCATTAACCCTATCCCAGCTAAGCTGTTGGCTTGCTTTTGAAGGCTCACCATAACCGGAAACAACCACTTTACAATTAGGGTTATTACGCATGCGGTCTGCAACGGTAGCTAAAACGGCCTGGGCATCTTTGCTTACAGAAGCGGTATTTCCTTTGAATGAAACACTTGGCAAATCACCAATGGCACATTCAGTAGATTTTTTAACCATGTCTGTGCAACAAGCAGGATCCGGGCATTTACCAACACCGTCAGCGTCAACTGGTTGACATTCTGTAGGAGTGATCAGTTGTTTGTCTTTACAATCTGCTACGCCATCACCGTCAGTATCTTTGCTAACACCATGAGAATCAACAGGGCAACCGGCAGGAGTGTTTGGTTCGTTATCGAACTGGTCTGTAACACCATCACCATCTGTATCATCCAAAACTGGTTTTGGCATTTTCATACGCTTTGGTGAATTCAGCTCGCTGTAGGCAAAATCCAATGGATTCAGCCAGTACAGAGGCTCAACAGACTTTGCACCCAGGTTGAAGTTCAAACCGGCAGTTAAGAAGTTATAGCTGTCATAGTTTCTTGTAAGAGCAGCATCACCATGGGAATATTCCTGCCAGCGCTGGCCGTCTAACAAGTCATCTGTTGTCATGGTGAACCTTTCTTCAATAGCAATATTGATGCGGTTGCTAACCTTAAACGCAACACCCACACCAACGGTACCAGTTGGACGTGCTGTTTTACCAAATAATTTCATACGGCTGTCGCCATAGCTTTCAGCTGGTGTTTCGTAAGAATCATCCTGGATATCACGGATCGAACTCTTGATATCATTGCGATTTTTATAGGTTTGATTCGAGGTGATTGAACTGTAATCATATTTTGTACTTCCGTTTAAAGCATTGATATGAGATTCATACCAGGTAATACCCAAACCACCTAAAAGATATAAGTTCATACCTGTCTTTGCTTTATGAAAGCGGATATTATTCAGCGAGAAAATACCCTGAAGACTCAGGTCATTCAAATTGGTCTTGTAATTATAAAAAATTGCTTCACCAGGAATACGGTCACCAGAAGCAGTTACCACATTAGGAGTATATTGCCCTGTATTAGCACCAACATTGCTCCATGCAGGATTTTTACCGTAGTTTGTTGCTTCCTGCCAGTGCTGGCCTTTGCCAGATCCATACAAATATTCCATACGAAGAGAAAATACATAACCCAATGCCTTTCTAACATGCGCTCCAAAACCAAGATTGAACATATTGGAAGGAACATCACCCATGATATTAAAAGTACCCACTTTAGCACCTATCTCCCACTGATTACGTGGTTTGGCAGGATAGTAATACTGATTGTTCATGAATTCGTTATGCTGAGGCGCCCTGGAAGCAGGGATCAAGGAGGAATCCCTCCAATCGTAACCTCCAGCCGGGGTAACCTGGGCAGAAACCCCAAAAGAGGCCACCATCGCGATTAACCCTAATAAAAACGAGTACTTTTTGCTTGACATAATGTTAGAATTGATTAGAAATGATTTATTTACGGTCAGATGAGGTAAGTAGAGGATATCGGGAATAGATGCAAAAATATTAAAGGAAGTTTAAATTGCAAATTTTTTGTGAAACTATTTATGGGCGTTCATTTCCAAGGTTTTTTGGTATAACCTACGTATAAACGAAAAAGATGCCCGGATTTATCCTTAAGTTCGTGCCCGATTCATGAAACTTTCCACAGAAATCATAGACGACGAACTGCGCATTTTCGAATCCGTTTTCAAGGATTCTGTTAAAAGCCAGACCCCACTGCTCGACAGGATCATGCGCTATGTAGTGCGTACGAAGGGAAAACAATTAAGGCCCATGTTTGTTTTACTCAGCGCCAAACTTACGGGCAAAATCAATGACTCCACATACCGGGCTGCTTCACTGGTAGAATTACTGCATACTGCGAGCCTGGTTCATGATGATGTAGTAGATGAGTCTGCAGAAAGAAGGGGTTTTTTCTCCATCTATGCACTCTGGAAAACCAAAATATCTGTTCTCGTGGGGGATTATCTCCTGGCGAAGGGCATGCTCTTATCTCTCGACAACAATGATTTCACCATCCTGCAGATCATGTCAAGGGCGGTAAAACAAATGAGTGAAGGCGAACTCCTGCAAATTGAAAAATCACGCTCCCTGAATATTGATGAGGAAACCTACTTTACCATTATCCGAAGCAAAACTGCTTCTTTATTGGCGTCAGCGTGTTCAGCTGGTGCATATTCCGCAACTCAAAACGATGCAATGGCCGAAAAAATGAGGCAATTTGGCGAATGGGTTGGTATTGCTTTTCAAATTAAAGATGATTTATTTGATTACGGTACAGACGATGTAGGAAAACCAACAGGCAACGATATCAAGGAAAAAAAACTCACTTTACCGTTAATATACACCCTCAGCAAATCTGATAAAGCCACTAAAAGGGAGTTAATTTACATAATTAAAAACCAGAACAGGATAAAATCAAAAATTGAATTTATCATAAAAACGGTGAAACATTCTGGTGGCATCAAATATGCTGAAGACAAAATGTACGAATGCCGGGACAAAGCCTTATCCATCATTTATGAATTTCCGGATACACCTGTCAGGCAAACGCTTGAAAACCTGGTAAGATACACGACAGACAGAAAAAAATAATCCGTCACAGAAAAAGAGGTAACAGCATATGAAGAAGCGGTGGATCATAGAACAGGCCGATAAGGAAATAGTTGCTCATCTCCAACATGCACTACAAATAAACCCGGTACTTTGTGAGATTCTTGTACAAAGAAGGATCACCAATTTCGAAGAAGCCCGGTCTTATTTCAGGCCACAATTGAGCGAATTACATGACCCTTTTCTGATGAAAGATATGCACCTGGCTGTTGACTGCATCCTGCAGTCGATTTCATCAGGAAAAAAAATGCTGGTCTACGGAGATTACGATGTTGACGGCACCACTTCGGTTGCATGTATGTATCAATTCCTTTGCAGCATATATACACCTGAAAATGTAGACTATTATGTTCCGCACAGATATAAAGAGGGATATGGCATTTCAAAGTTGGGAATCGATTATGCAAAGGAAAATGGTTTCAGCCTGATAATTTCGCTGGATTGCGGTATAAAATCTGCCGAATTAATTGAAGATGCCAAAAATAAAGGGATCGATTTTATTGTTTGCGACCACCACCTTCCCGGCAAAGTTTTACCCCCGGCAATGGCCATTCTGAACCCCAAACAAAGCAATTGCCCCTACCCTTATAAAGAGCTTTGCGGTTGTGGCGTTGGGTTTAAACTAATCTCTGCTCTGGCCAAACGGTTATCAATACCCGAAGAAGAAACTTTCAGGTACCTTGACCTGGTGGCAACTGCCATTGCTGCAGATATTGTTCCCATGACCGGAGAAAACAGGATACTGGCATATCACGGGCTGAAAATGATCAATGAAAATCCTTCAACCGGTATTCGTGCACTTATAGAATTAAGTGCAGCCAAAAAGCCACTGACAATTAATAATGTTGTTTTCATTATTGCTCCCAGGGTCAACGCAGCGGGCAGGATGGATGATGCCAGAAAAGCCATTCAAATGTTTATTGAACAGGATTTTAAAAAGGCAACCGCTTTTGCCCAAATCCTACAGGATGATAATACGGACCGGCGCGAAGCTGATTCAAGTATTACCAGTGAAGCATTGGCCATAATTGAAGGTGATATAATCCTGGAGAACAGGAAATCTACTGTCATATATCAGCCGCACTGGCACAAAGGGGTTATAGGTATTGTAGCCAGCAGGCTAATAGAACATTATTACAGGCCGACCATTGTACTCACAAAAAGCGGCGATATTATTGCAGGCAGTGCCAGGAGCATCCCGGGATTTAATATCCATGAAGGCCTTGATCAATGCAAAGACCTTTTACTTGGATTTGGAGGACATTATTTTGCCGCTGGCATGACATTGGATCCTGAAAATGTATTGGCCTTTTCTGCAAGATTTGAAGAAATTGTGGCAGGGTCAGTTGCAGAAGAATTCTTTACCCCCGAACTAAGGATCAATGCAGAAGTTCAGTTATCTGATCTCAACCAAACCTTCTACAATATTCTTTCACAAATGGAACCTTTTGGCCCCGATAATAATATGCCTGTTTTCCTGGCAAGGAGCGTAAAAAATGACGGCAGGTCTAAAATCGTAAAAGAAAAACATATACGCTTCTCTGTAACACAGGGTGGAAGATCTATCACCGGTATTGGTTTTAACATGTCGGATAAATTTGATATCCTGTTGCAACAAAAACCTTTCGACCTGGTGTTCACACTGGATGAAAATGAATGGAATAATGAAAAAAACCTTCAGTTGAAAGTGATAGACCTGCAATTATCTTCAGATTAATTGATAACTTTTCTTTCCAAGCAGGAACCGGTACAATTTTAAAAAATACAAAACGATATCGCATCCTTATTCAAATCCCGATGCTGAATTCCCTTTTTTCTTCACGAAATAGGAATCGAAATTTTAAAAAGTAA
>JAHEEX010000246.1 GCA_024640465.1 Sphingobacteriales bacterium
TTCGGGTGTTAAAGAAATCAGGGAAGTGATTGAAACAGCCAAAGAAAAAGGCAGGGTTATTTTATTTATTGATGAAATACATAGATTTAATAAATCTCAACAGGATGCCCTTTTGGGCGCTGTAGAAAAGGGTATTATTACGCTTATTGGCGCCACTACCGAAAACCCCTCATTTGAAGTAAACAGTGCGCTATTGTCACGCTGCCAGGTTTTTGTATTAAAACCCCTGCAGGAGGAAGACCTGTCAAAACTCATAGATCATGCATTGATGGAAGATGAATTATTGAAAAAAATTCATCCCATTATTAAAGAGAAGGAAGCTCTTATTAGTCTTTCGGGCGGGGATGGCCGGAAATTGCTGAACCTGCTGGAACTCAGCATCCTGGCAGGGCAGGGTGATCCGGTTATCATAGATAATAAGCTCGTCATGCAAACCGCTCAGAAAAAAGTGGCTTTATATGATAAACAAGGTGAGCAACATTATGATATCATCTCTGCATTTATAAAATCGATCCGGGGAAGCGATCCAAACGGAGCAGTATACTGGCTTGCGCGTATGATTGAGGGGGGAGAAGATGTAACTTTTATTGCCAGGAGACTGCTGATCCTGGCAAGCGAAGATATTGGCAATGCCAATCCCACGGCCCTGGTGCTGGCAAATGCTGCATTTGAGGCGGTTAGTAAGATAGGATACCCCGAAGCAAGGATCATCTTATCACAGTGCACCATTTACCTGGCCACATCCGCCAAAAGTAACGCCAGTTATATGGCCATTGAAAAAGCATTGGGAACTGTGAGAGAAACAGGCGATCTCCCAGTTCCTATGGCGATCAGGAACGCCCCTACAAAATTGATGAAAGACCTGGGCTATAACAAAGGCTATCTTTATTCCCACGATTTTGAAAATAATTTCGCCGCCCAGGAATATTTGCCGGAAAATTTATCCGGAAAAAAATTTTATGACCCCGGCAAAAATCAACGGGAAGAAGAACTCCGGCGATTTCTCAAAGAGAGATGGAAAAACAAATATGGATATTGAGCATGATTTGATCCGTTTGTCGCCCATTAAGCTATTTGATCGTGTTGTTTGAGGTGCCCTCGCCTCGAACCCTTGTTCTTCCAGTTTGTAGCTGGTTAAACGGTTGTTGCTATACGCGACATATTACTTAGTGTTAGACAAATATGTGCAACACAACAACGAAATGGATATTGAAAATATAATCTTGAGTATAAACAAGCAATATGAATAATAGAAATTATATCAGTATCATCTGCATTTGTATTACCCTGTTAATGGGTTTTCAATCAGCACTAAGCCAGCAAATCATAGAACGTGATTCTCAAATTGAGCAGATGGTCAATGAAGTTTCTTCCGATTCACTCAGGTCCTATATTGATAAGCTGGTGAGTTTTGGAACCCGCAGTACCTTAAGCTCCACAACTGATAAAAAACGGGGAATTGGTGCGGCAAGAGAATGGGTGTTGATGAAGTTCCAGCAATTCGCCCGTAATTCGGGAGGCAGACTCAATGCAACCCTGGATACAGTGACCTTGCCAGCAGATAAAAGAAGGTTGGATGTAGCCACAAACCTCGGTAATATCATAGCCACACTCAAAGGAACAGATCCCAATGATAAAAGGGTATTCATGATCAGCGGGCATATCGATAGCAGGTCTACGGATGTGATGAACCGCACCAACGACGCTCCAGGCGCAAATGACGATGGCAGTGGAGTTGCAGCCGTTATGGAAACAGCCAGGATCATGAGTAACCGAAGTTTTCCTGCCACCATCATTTTTGTTGCATTCAGCGGTGAAGAACAAGGTCTGCTTGGCGCTGAATACATGGCAGCAAAAATGAAAGACCAGCAGATTGAATTGGAAGCCTTATTGAATAATGATATCATGGGATCAAACCATAGCAATGGAACCAATATCATCAATAATGCTATGGTCCGTGTTTTTAGTGAAGGATTGCCCGCTTATGAAACGGATAAAAAAGCGGGCATGATCAGGAGCATGGGCATGGAAAATGACGGTGGATCACGCCAGCTGGCCAGGTATATCAAAGAAGTTGGAGAACGCTATGTTGATAATCTGGAAGTAAAACTGATTTTCCGCAGCGACCGTTTCCTGCGTGGTGGCGATCAGACTCCCTTTTTACAAAAAGGCTTCACGGCTATTCGAATTTCTGAAATGAATGAAAATTTCGATCACCAGCATCAGGATCTTAAAACGGTGAATAATATTGAATATGGTGACCTGGCAAAATTCATGGATTTTGAATACCTCAGAAAAAACACTGCATTAAACCTTGCCTGCCTGGCCAATCTTGCAAAATCACCTGCAAAACCTGCACAAGTGAAAATGGAAGTAAAGAGCCTTTCAAATTTTACTACCCTCAGTTGGCCATCAATATCAGAAAATACTGACATTGGTTATTATGTATTGATCAGAGAAAGCTCTTCACCTGTTTGGCAAAAGAAATTTTATACAAAACAACATACGATCAAACTACCTTATTCAAAAGATAATTATGTTTTTGCTGTGCAATCAGTTAGCAATCAGCATAATGAAAGTTTACCCGTAATGCCGGTAGCAGACCGTTAATATATTATTATGGAATCAATAACCTGGATTTGTAAGCCATTTAATTCATTGACACCGGAAGAGTTATACCAGATTCTCCGGTTAAGATCAGAAGTTTTTGTTGTAGAACAAAACTGTCCCTACCTGGACGAGGATAATAAAGACCAGTTATCCTGGCATTTTATGGGATGGAAGAATGATAAGCTGCTTGCATATGTTCGTATTTTGCCGGCTGGCCTTTCTTTTAAAGAAGCATCTATTGGTCGTGTAGTAAACTCACCTTCCGTCAGGGGAACAGGCATTGGAAAAAAATTAATGGAAAAAGCCATTGAAAAAACCTGGGAATTATTGGGCAAACAAAATATACGGATTGGTGCTCAATTTTACCTTCTGCATTTTTATGAATCATTGGGTTTCAAAAAAGTAAGTGAAATTTACCTGGAAGATGATATCGAACATATTGAAATGGTTCTTACTACGTAATTATACGAATTCATTATAAATGGCTTAAACACTTGATTTTACTGGCCGAATTTTAATGCCAGATAAAATATTTTAATACTGGTTGCGTTATTTCAATGGTCCAAACTTTTGAAAACCCAAATCCGGTATTATGAAAAAAAGTGTACGAACATACCTTTTGAAAACCATCGCTGTGTTAACAGTGGTATTTACTTCTTACTCAAGCAGTAAGGCACAAACAACGATGTATGAAGTAGGTATAAGTGTAGGCCCATCCAACTTCCTGGGCGATCTGGGAGGTAACCAGGGGAAAGGCCAGACTTTCTTGAAAGACAATAACATAGAATTGACCCGACTCATGCCGGGTGTCTATTTTGCTATCGCACCCAATCACTATTTTAATTTCCGCGCCGCATTCAACTGGGGCAAGCTTGAAGGAGCTGACAGTGTGATCAATGGTAAAGGTGGCCTTGAAGAATCAAGAGCCGAAAGGAACCAGCATTTCAAATCTCCTATAATGGAATTATTTGTTGCGGCAGAATTTTATCCAACGGTTTTCCTCGAAGAAGATCCCGAAGATGTTTGGCATAAGTTTCGTCCATATGCCTTATTAGGTGTTGGCGCTTTCCATTTTAATCCACAGGCTCAATATATTGATCCTAACGGAAGGGCTACCTGGGTTGACTTGAAACCACTTCGTACCGAAGGACAGGGTATGGCCAATTATCCAAACCGCAAAGAATATAGCCTTACACAAATTAATATTCCATATGGTGTAGGTATCAAATATTTCTTTTCTGAAAAAGTTACCGCCAGCCTGGAAATTGTAAACAGGAAAACATTCACAGATTATATTGATGATGTAAGTACTCAATATATTGCAGACCAGGATTTCTATGACTATTTCGGTGCCGGTTCAGCTACAGCAGATATTGCACGCCAAATGGCCAACAAGGCGGCATTTGCCAACGGTGGCAATTACAAACCAAGTTATGGTCCTGGCGATCAGAGAGGAACTGCAACCAATAACGATGCATACTATTCAACAACACTTAAAATAGGGATTCGCTTAGGTGGCGAAAACAACAGGAGTTTCCTTAAGAGTACCCGTTGCCCTGCCGTAAGGTTCTAAAATTGAAAACAGCAGTCGAATAGGTTTCCATTTATTAACGTAATTGATATAACGTCAGCAAACTGATAAACGCTTTCTTTTGTCCGAACCCACATGAAAACAACAAAGTATTGGAAGTTGATTGACACCAGACTAAAACCAACCAATACTGCTGCAAGACGTAACCAGAAAGAATTTTAACCGAAAGCCCAGCTATCTCTATTCAAACACCGGCTTCCGATTAATTCTTTCGAATTATGTCTTGCTATTTTTTTTACCGGAAAGAAATGAAGGCGCAAGGAAGTAATGGAAGAATTTCATAAAAGAGATTTGTATGAGATTCAATCTTTTTATGAACGAATAAAGTCATAGAAATATCTCCGCCGCTTCTTTCCAGTCATGCAGACGTTGGTATTCGGTTACGGAAATATTATGAGGAGTATGATAGAGATATTTCTTTCCGGGGAAATGAACCAGGTTTCGCGGATGATCATCAATCATATGATCTCCGTTAATCATTCGCTTATCGCCACAAAGCACTAATTGACGCCAGGTAAAGAAGGGGAAATACTCCAGTAACCAATCAAGCTTATCTTTCAGGGAATTTGGAAATTCCACAGCGGCCGAAACAATGAATATTTCATATGACTTATTCATTTCTTTTAGCACATCTACGCTGTCTTGCATTACGGGCAAATGCCTGAAAAACCCGGGACTCATTAATCTTTCCAGGATCAAGGTCTGATGCTCTTCCGGGAAACCCTTTACCCAGGATCCGGAAGTCATTTTGGAATAATCAACCTCCCGGCCAAATTCTCCCCGGTACCAGTTAATCATTTCACCCATTGGATCGGCAATGACTTCATCCATATCAATGATAACCCGTTCCATCTTTTAACTAATTTCATCTTTTAAAAATAATGCGGTGTGACTTCTTTTTATTTTCAATAAGTCTTCCGGTAACCCCTGGAACAAAACCTCACCGCCACCTTCACCACCTTCAGGCCCCAGGTCAATAATATAATCCGCCACTTTTATTACATCCATATTATGCTCAATCACCAGCACGGAATTCCCTCTGTCAACCAGTTTATTCAATACATCCAATAAATGCCTGATGTCCTGGAAGTGAAGGCCGGTTGTTGGCTCATCAAGGATATAAAATGTTTTG